>DASYMT010000001.1:0-1756 GCA_036008925.1 Acidimicrobiales bacterium
AGGCCATCTACAACGCGTTCGCCACCCTGCTCGACCCGGGCGACGAGGTCATCGTCCCCGCCCCGTACTGGACCACCTATCCCGAGTCCATCGCCCTGGCGGGCGGGGTGCCCGTGTACGTGGACACCGACGAGTCGACGGGCTTTCGCGCCACCCTCGACCAGCTCGAGGCGGCTCGCACGCCCCGGACCAAGCTGCTCCTCTTTGTGTCCCCTTCGAACCCCACCGGCGCGGTGTACCCCCGCCACGACGTCGAGGCCATCGGGCGCTGGGCGGCCGGGCACGGCCTGTGGGTGCTGACCGACGAGATCTACGAGCACCTCGTGTACGGCGGCGCCACCCACCACTCCATGCCGGTGGTGGCGCCCGAGCTGGGCGACCGCTGGGTGGTCGTCAACGGCGTGGCTAAGACCTACGCCATGACCGGCTGGCGGGTCGGGTGGATGATCGGCCCCCAGGACGTGGTCAAGGCGGCCACCAACCTCCAGTCGCACGCCACCTCGAACGTCAGCAACGTGGCCCAGTGGGCCGCGGTGGCCGCGGTGTCGGGCGACCTCACCGCGGTGGCCGAGATGCGCGAGGCGTTCGACCGCAGGCGCACCACCATCGTCAAGATGCTCAACGAGATCCCCGGCGTGTCGTGCGTAGAGCCCGAGGGCGCCTTCTACGCCTTCCCCTCGTTCAAGGCCGTGCTGGGCCGGGACATCCGGGGCCGAACGCCCGCGTCCACCCTGGAGCTGGCCGAGATCTTCCTCGACGAGGTCAAGGTCGCCATCGTCCCCGGCGAGGCGTTCGG
Source organism: Acidimicrobiales bacterium (assembly GCA_036008925.1). Taxonomy (GTDB): domain Bacteria; phylum Actinomycetota; class Acidimicrobiia; order Acidimicrobiales; family JAUTXP01; genus DASYMT01. Next base: position 797 of record DASYMT010000001.1, read on the forward strand.
GGCCCCCGGCTACGCCCGCCTCTCCTACGCCCTGGGCGACGACGACATCGAGCGGGGCGTGGCCCGCATCGGGGAGCTTCTGGGCGGCTGATGGCCAAGAAGAAGAACAACCGCAAGCCCCCGGCCCGTCCCCAGTCCGCCCGGCCGCGGGGGCCGGTCGGTTCGTCGGCCAACCGGAGTCAGCGCACCCGCCTGCTGGTGGTACTGGGCGTGGTGCTGGTGGTGGTCGTCGGCATCGTCGGCGCCTTGGCCTCGACCAGCGACAAGAACGGGGACAACGCCGGCACCACCACGTCGAGCGTGGGCGGGAGCGCCAAGTGCGTCAGCGACTCGAAGATGGACCCCTATAGCAAGAAGGTGGTCCACACCGACTCACCGGGCTACTCCGGGCCGCTCACGCCTCACGACGACCCGCGGTACTCGGTCAACCCGCCCAGCGGCGGCGACCACCTGAGCAGGGCCGTCGGCGCCGGCGTCTACGAAGACGGCCGCGTCCCTCCGGACGGCAACCTGGTCCACTCGCTGGAGCACGGGTACGTGATCCTCTGGTTCAAGCCCGACATCCCGGCGGCGGACAAGGCCGCGCTCGAGGGCGTCCGGGCCAAGGACGCCCGGGACACGCTGCTGGTCGAGCGGGCCAACATGGACTACCCGGTGGCGGCCACCGCCTGGGGCAAGCGGCTGCTGTGCCAGGGCGTCGACACGGCCGCGCTCAGCTCGTTCATCGAGAAGAACCGCAACCAGGCCCCGGAGAAGATCCCGCACTAGCCCGGCCCGCGGCGGGCCGGTCGTTTTGGCGGCTCCCCGGCTTGGTTCGCGAGGATGGCCGGGTGGCCCGCATCCTTGTGACCGAACAGTTGGCTGAACGCGGCATCGCCGCGCTCCGAGACGCCGGGCACGAGGTGGTCGAGGAGCTGGGCCTGTCGCCCGAGGCGCTGCTGGAGGCCGTCCCCGGCATGG
>DASYMT010000002.1:0-8432 GCA_036008925.1 Acidimicrobiales bacterium
GCAGGGAGGGCGGGCGCGACCAAACGGCCGCGGGCGGTGCAGCTACGCCAGGCGGCGCAGGGCCTCGTCGACGTCGATGTCGCCGCTGGCGAGTTGTTCGAGCAGATCGAGCCGAGAGGGGGCCGGGGCGGGGCGGTCGAGGCCGAGCCGGCCGAGAAGGGCGTCGAAGCGGGCCCGAGCGGTGGGGTAGCTGACGCCGAGATGCCGTTCGAGCTCCTTCATATTGCCGCGCGACACCAGGAACACGCGCAGGAGTTCCCGGTCCTCGGGCGGGAGGGAGCAGAACTCGCAGGCCTCGAAGCGGCCGGCCAGCTCGGTGCCGCACTCGTCGCAGCTCAACCGGGTCAGGGCGAGGCGCTCGCCGCAGACCGGGCAGTCGCGGGGGGCGTGGCGGTGCGCGTGGGAGGCGGTCACGCGTCGTCCTCGACGGCCACGTCGACCGAGCCCAGGTTGGTGACGATGTCGAGGGTGCCCGCCCCGTCGCCCACCAGGTCAGGGGCGGAGAGCTGGCCCAGGGTCACGTGGCCCTTGACCTTGACGCTGGAGTCGGAGGTGAGTCGGATGGTGACCTTGCCTGCGTCGCATTCGACCTTGGACGCGCCGCCCGCCAGGCGGCCCCGGGCCGAGGCGGAGCCCGCCGCCACCTTGAGGTCGATGGGGGCGTCGAAGTCGTCGATGCGTAGGGCGCCTGCCGAGGTGTGGGCCCGGATGGGGCCGTGGACGCCGCGCACGGTGATGCTGCCCGCGTCCACGTGGGACACGAGGGCGAGGTCGGGGTTCATGCGCACGAGGAGGGGGCGGATGGCGTCGCCGCCGATGCGGACCTTGGCCCGGGACTTGACCCGCATGCCGGGCGAGCCGGGGGTGCGGATGAAGGTGAAGCCGGGCGGCCGGTCGAGGTTGGCCTCGATGGTGATGGTGTGGCCATCGATGTGGGCGGTGTGGTCGCCCTCGGCGACCGCGGTGAGCACGTCCTCGTCGCCCACGATGGACACGGCCCGGCAGGTGCTGCGGATGTGGACGGTAGTCACCGCGTCGTCGTTGAGGTCCGGGCGTTGTGCGGGGTCGGGTTGGGGGTCGGCCGCGGCTGGGTCGGCTGCGGGTTGGTGGGGGGGAGCGGGCTCGGCGGCGGCTGCGGGCTGGGCCGGTGCGGCGGGCTCGGCTGGTTGAGCCGGTTGCGCCGCCTGGACTGGTTGGGCGGGCTGGGTCGGGCGGTCGGGCTGCCCGGGCGCGCCAGGGCCTGCCGCTGCCGCTGGGTCTGCGGGGTCCGTGGGCGCGGCCGTGCCCGCGGCGCCGGTGCGTCGTGCTGCCGCGGCCGTGCGGATGGGCGTCGGGCCTGCTGCGGACGGGCCGGGGGACTGGCCTGCCCCGGCCGCGTCCGCAGAGGCCGGCCCGCCATCGGCGGTATCGAGCCTGGCGAGGAGCTCAGCCGCCTCCTCGGGCGTCACCTCCCCCAAGGCGACGAGTTCGAGGATCTCACGACGTCGGGCAGCATCGGCCATGCGTCTTTTTCGCGCTTCAACTCCCTAATTGTCAAGCAGAACTTGCTAATTTGACACCCAACGGCCAACCCGGCCGCGCGGCGGACGGTTCGGTCTCCCCGCAGGCGCGGGGTGGGACCGGGCGGGCGGGCCTGGTCAGCGGCGGGCGCGGCGGCGGCCCTGGCCGCGTCGGCGGGGTCGACCCTCGATGGCGCCGAGCACGAGCAGGAACACCGTGGCCCCGATCGCCGCCAGCAGGATCGACCGCAGCCCGAAGCGGTTGATCCCCTCGTAGCCCGCGGCCCGGGCCAGGGCGCCGCCCACCAGCGCCCCGATGACGCCGACCGCGATGCGGGTCACGCAGCCGGAGTCGGGGGCGTCGACGACCTTGCCCGCGATCCATCCGGCGATCAGCCCGAGGATGATCCACGACAAGAGGCCCATCGACGCCGGAGGCTACCGGGCGACGCGGGCACGCGGGGCACGCGGGCGGTGCTCATGCCGCCGGGGTCCGCTGCTCGGTGACGCGGGCGTTGCGGCCTGCCTGCTCGAGGGCGGCCCGGGCGGCGGCGATGCCCTGGCGGCCGAGCTCTTTGGTGCGGTCGTCGAGGCGCCAGTCGGCCCCGACCTGGTCGATGAGGACGAGTTGGGTTCGCATGAGGTGAGTATGAAGAGGGGGTGTAACAACTACGTCGGGGCGGGGTCGACCGCCGCCGGCACGACGGCCGGGCACGCCGACGGCACGACCGCCGCCGCACCGGCGGGCACACCGGCCGCCCCACCGGCTAGGAAAGAGAGGGTGAGCGCCAACCCCAGCCCGACCCCGAGCCGCTACGGCATGACCATCCCCTTCGACGGCGTCCCCCTGGCCGACCACCGGGACTGGTACACGGAGCTCGTCGACCTCGGCTACACCGACCTGTGGTCCTCCGAGGCCAACGGCACCGACGCCTTCACCCCGCTGGCCCTGGCCGCGGCCTGGGCCCCGCAGGCCCGCCTGGGCTGTGCCATCGTCCCCGCCTTCACCCGGGGCCCGGCCCTCATGGCCCAGTCCGTGGCGGCCATGGCCGAGGCCGCACCCGACCGGTTCGTGTTCGGCATCGGCACGTCGTCCAACGTGATCGTGGAGAACTGGAACGGCATCGCGTTCGACGAGCCCTACAAGCGCACGCGGGACATGGTCCGCTTTCTCAAGCAGGCCCTCACCGGCGAGAAGGTCGACCAGGAGTTCGACACCATCAAGTCCAAGGGCTTCCGCCTCGGCCGCAAGCTGCCCGAGGGCCAGGCCCCGCCGCCCATCCTCATTGCCGCCCTCCGCCCCGGCATGCTCAAGCTGGCGGGCACCGAGGGGGACGGCGCCATCATCAACTGGCTCAGCGCCGACGACGTCAAGCAGGTGGCCCCGTATGTGAACGGCAAGGAGGTCGTGGCCCGGATCTTCGTGTGCCCGACCGAGGACCTCGACACGGTGCGCACCTGGGGCCGCATGGCCATCGCCGCCTACCTCAACGTGCCCGTCTATGCCGCCTTCCACGAATGGCTCGGCCGCAGCGCCGACCTCCAGCCCATGTGGGACGCCTGGAAGGCGGGCGACCGCAAGGCCGCCACCGCCGCCATCCCCGACCACGTTGTCGACGAGCTGATCATCCACGGTTCCCCGGACGCCTGCCGAGAGCACATCGCCCGCTACGTGGAGAACGGCGTGACCACGCCCGTGCTGGCCGTGCTGCCCTTCGGCGTCGACATGCGCCAGGCCATGAGGGACCTCGCCCCGCAGGGGTAGTTTTTCGGCCATGGACCTGACCTATCCGCCCGAGGCCGAGGAGTTCCGCACCGAGATCCGGGCCTGGCTCGACGCCAACCTCCCCGACGACTTCCAGGACCTCAAGGGCGACGCCCGCAAGGAGTTCAACGAGCAGTGGGTCCGCAAGCTCTTCGAGGGCGGGTGGATCTGCGCGTCGTGGCCCAAGGAGTACGGCGGCAAGGGGCTCTCGACCATGGAGCAGGTCGTCCTGAACGAGGAGTTCGCCCGGGCGGGCGCGCCCATGCGGGCCGACTTCTTCGGCGACACGCTGGTCGGCCCCACCATCTTGCAATGGGGCACCGAGGAGCAGAAGCAGGAGTTCCTCCCCCAGATCCTCAAGGGCCAGATCGCCTGGTGCCAGGGCTTCTCCGAGCCCGACGCCGGGTCCGACCTGGCCGGCCTCAGCGCCCGGGCCGAGTTGGACGGCGACGAGTGGGTGGTCAACGGCCAGAAGGTCTGGACCACGCAGGCCCAGCACGCCGACTACGTCTTCCTCCTGGCCCGCACCGACCCCAGCGCCCCCAAGCACGCTGGCATCTCCTACCTCCTGGTGCCCATGAGGCAGCCGGGGGTCGAGGTCCGGCCCATCGAGCAGGTCGACGGCTCGGCCGAGTTCAACGAGGTCTTCTTCAACAACGCCCGCTGCCCCAAGGACAACGTGGTCGGCGGCGTCAACAACGGGTGGAAGGTGGCGATGACCACGCTCGGCTTCGAGCGGGGCACGTCGGCCACCACCAGCCACCGGCGCTTCCAGCGAGAGCTCGACGAGGTCATCGAGTCGGCCCGCAAGAACGGCAAGGCCCAGGACCCCATCGTGCGGCAGCGACTGGCCCACGCGTGGACGAAGGTGAAGATCATGGAGGTCAACGGCCTGCGCTCCCTCTCCGACGTGCTGCACGGCACCAAGCAGGCCGCCGCCCTCGGCGCCCTCAACAAGATGTACTGGTCGGAGTACCACAAGCAGACCATGGAGCTGGCCATGGACGTCCTCGGCATGGACGCCCAGGTCCTCACGGGCAAGAGCGACGAGGAGTTCGTGCCCGGCGTGGGCCGGCGCCGGGGCCGCAGCGGCTACCCGGTGAGCCCCATGCAGGCCGCCTTCTTCTTCTCCCGCTCGGAGACCATCTGGGGCGGCACGGCCGAGATCCAGCGCAACATCGTGGGGGAGCGGGTCCTGGGCCTGCCCAAGGAGCCCAGGCCCGCGTAGCGTACCCTCGCCTGCGTGGCCGGCCGCCGACTGCGCAGACTGGCGATCGTGGCGGGCATGGGCCTCGGCGCGGTCGGGCTGCGCAGGCTGGCCCGGTACCGGCCCGCGGTGCGCGAGCTGGTCGAAAGGCGGGCCGAGCAGCCGCCCGCTCTGCCACTGGCACTGCCGCCTCCGTTGCCTCTTGAGATCGCCGCGCCTGAGCCCGCGCCGGTCCGACGCCGCCGGCGCATTGGCGGACGCGCCGCGGCGTCGCTCGGCCTGGTCGCCGCGCTGGTCGCGGCCGGGTCCTACGCCGCGCTCCGACGGGTCCAGCGCAGCGAGGCCGACACGCCGGTCGTGGCGCCGCCTGTGCCCGGCGCCGGGCCCACCGCCCAGTGGGCCAAGGACGAGAACGCGAGAGCGGGCACGTCGGCCTGGCGGCTGGCGCCCGGCCGGTCGAGAGGCATGGCCGGCTTCGCCGACGCGGTGAGCGCCCAGCGAGGCGATGCGGTGAGCCTCTACGTCTCCACCGCGGCCGCCGCCTTCCACGTCGAGGCCTACCGCATGGGGTACTACGGCGGGCGGGGCGGCCGGCTGGTGTGGCGTTCGCCGGAGGTGCCGGGGCGCAGGCAGGACCGGCTGGTGGTGGAGCCCACGACCGGCATGGCCGAGGCGGAGTGGTCGCCGTCGTTGACCGTGCGCATCACCGACGAGTTCGTGCCCGGCGCCTACCTCTTCAAGCTCGTGGGCCAGGACGGCGGGCAGCAGTACGTGCCCCTCGCCGTGCGCGACGACGCCAGCACGGCGGCCTTCGTGGTCGAGCACGGCGTGTCGGCATGGCAGGCCGACGACGGCCGGGTCGTCTCCTTCGACCGCCCGTACGCACTGGGCCGCGGCTCGGGCCGCTTCCTCGACGACGAGCTGGCGTTCGTGGCCTTCGTGGAGTCGCTCGGCCTCGACGTGACCTACTGGACCGACGTCGACCGGCAGAGCCGTCCGGGCCTGCTGGCCCGCCACAAGGTCTTGCTGTCGCTGGGCGGAGGGGCCGAGGCAGGTGGCCTGCACGGGGTGAAGCTGGTCCGCTTCGGGGCCGGCCCGGTCGGGCCTGTCGCGCTGGCGAGCTCGCCGCTGGGCCCCAACCGCCGACGGGCCGGCGCGGCCCGCATCGTCGACACGTGCCCGGCCGACATGACGGTGCTCGACACGTCGTCATGGGTCTTCTCCGGGACGCCGCTGAAGGTCGGCGACCGGCTGCCGGGGCTGGCCCGCGTGTCGAGCCGGGGGCCGGGGCGGGTGGTGGCCCGGTCCTCGGTGGCCTGCGGGGGCAGGGCCGAGATGGCGGTCGGCGCCGCCGTGTTCGATGCGGGCATGAGTGCGGCGACGGCTGTCGGGCCCGACGCGGCGCGCATCACCGCCAACGTGCTGAAGGCGTTTGGCGCGTAGCGGTTGAGCGCCTGAGCATCCGCGGCTTTCGAGGGGGTCCCCGGTACGCTCCCTCTGCGTGCCCGTGGTCTTCGAGAAGCTGGCAGCACAGCTGCAAGACCCCCTGTTCCGCTCGACCGAGTCGGGCTACGACGGCGACGACGTGCGGGCCTTCTTGGACAAGGCGGCCCGGCGGCTGGCGCTGCTGGAGGCCCGGGTGGCGAAGGCCGAGACGAGGGCCGAGGCGGCCGAGCGCAGGGCGGGCGCGGCCCGGCGGTTCGCCCGGTCGGGGTCCGGTGCTGGATCCGGCTCGGGGCCGGACACGCTCGTGCTGGAGGAGGTCGTGCAGGCCGGGCAGCGGCAGGCCGAGCAGGTGGCGGTCGATGCGGCCGCTGAGGTCGAGCGGCTGCGGGCCGAGGCGGTGGAGCGGGTGGCCGCGGCCAGGGCAGCGGCGTCGGCGCCCGAGCTGCGGGCCGAGGTGGACAAGCGCCGGGGCGAGCTGCGCCGGCAGCAGGACCAATGTCATAAGGCCCAGGCCGATCTCGAGGCCGCCGACCAGGCCGTGCGGGCCGGTCGCCGGGAGGTCCTGGCCGGGCTCAACCAGCAGTTGCAGCAGCTTGCCAAGGAGGCCCGTCCGTGACGACGCTCGACGATTCGATGGTGGACCTCGATGAGGAGGGGTTCAGAGTGTTGGGCCCGGTGGGCGGTGAGCGCAGAGAGGACGGGGACCCGGTGGAGGCCGAGGGTGCGCTTCAGGCTGAGGATGAGGTTGCGGTTGCGGTTGAGGCCACGCCTGAGGTCGAGGAGTCGGCGGCCCGGGTGGCGCCCAGCCGGTGGGTGCGCGAGACGGTGTTCCGGGAGAAGCTGCGGGGCTATCACCCCGGCGACGTCGACGCCTTCATGGACCAGGTCGCCTTTGCCTTCGACGAGCTGGTGGCCCGGCTGCACGATGCCGAGGAGCGCGTGTCGCGGGCGGCGGGCGAGGCCGCCTTGGTGGTGGCCGACGACGAGACGGTGCGGCGCACGCTGACCCTGGCCCAGCGCACGGCCGAGCTGGCCATCACCGAGGCCGAGCGGCAGGCGGCCGAGCTGGTCGAGCGGGCCCGGGCCGAGAGCCAGGCCCTGGTGCGCGAGGCCGAGGCCGAGGCGGCCGCCATCCGAGAGCGGGAGCGCTCGAAGCTGGCGGCCGAGCTGACCCACTTGGAGTCGGCCCGGGCCGTGGCGGCCGAGGACCTCGACGTTTTGGAGTCGCGGCGTCGGCACGAGCACGAGCGGCTGAGCAAGGTGCTGCGGGACCTGGCCGAGGTGGTCGAGCAGCGCTTGTCGTAGGGCGCTGCGTTTGCGCTGGTCTGGCGGCGCTGGGCTGGTTGACCGGGTGGCTCGGCGGTGCTGGGTCGGCGTTGGTCGGCGTTAGCGAGTCGTCCGCGGTCAGAGCAGGCGCAACTGCTCGATGCGCGCGGCCCGGTCGAGCAGCGGCTCCCACTTGGGCGCGCCGCGCGGCCCGCTGGCCTTGACCTCGACCAGGTCGAGGGGGATGGCCCGGGAGGCGCCCTTGCCGTCGCGCACGGCCAGGCTGCCGTCGCGCTCGCGGGCGACGGCGGTGCCGTTGTGCCAGCGCTCGTTGGGCCTGCGCCGGAAGCGGACGGGCTCGCCGGGGGCGAGGCCGAGGTGTTCCAGCGGCTCGGGGAGGCTGCCGTCGGCGTTGCGGCCCCTGGTGTTGCGGCCGTCGGCGTTGCTGCCGCCGGCGTTGCTGCCGCTGGTGTTGCGGCCGCTGGTGCCTTCGCTCTGGCTGTTGCGGTTGCTGCTGCTGTCCGGGCCGGCGGTCACAGTTGGGCTTGGATCCTCCGCATGCCCTTGATCCAGCGGTCGGGGTCGTCGGCCTTGCGGCGGTAGAACTCGCCTGCCTCGGGGTGGGGGAGGATGAGGAAGCGCTCGTCCCGCAGGCCTTGGACGACGGCCTCGGCCACGTCCTCCGGCTCGATGAGGTCGCCCGACTTGAGCACCATCTGGGCCGCAGGGTCGTCGGCGTCGAGGCCGTCCATGAGCATGGGGGTGCGCACGCCCTGGGGGCACAGCACGGAGACCCTGATGCCCTGGTCGCCGTAGGTGATGGCCAGCCACTCGGCCAGGGCGACGGCCGCGTGCTTGGTGACCGTGTACTGGGCGTTGCCCAGGTTGGTGAGGAGGCCCGCGGCGCTGGCCGTGTTGAGGAGGTAGCCCTCGTTGCGGGCCAGCATGCCGGGCAGGACGGCGCGGGCCGCGTAGACGTGGGCCATCGTGTTGATGCGGAAGGTGCGGTCCCACTCCTCGTCGGGGACCTCGATGCCGCCGCCGCCCCCGACACCCGCGTTCGAGCAGAAGAGGTCGATGGGACCGAAGCGCTTCTCGGTCTGCTCGACCAGGTGGGCGATGTCGGCCTCGCGGGAGACGTCGGTGGCGATGGCCGCGGCCTCGGTGGCGGCGGGTCGGGGCTGGGCGGCGGTGGCGCCCGTTGCCCCGGCTGCGCTGGCGGGCCGGTCGGTGGGTCCGGACTGGGCGG
>DASYMT010000003.1:0-2122 GCA_036008925.1 Acidimicrobiales bacterium
ACGATGTGGATGTCGCCCATGATCGAGCGGCCCACCGAGCCCGGGTGGGCCAGCCAGTCCTCGGGGCCGATGTAGGTGAACCCGGCGCCCTCGCTGCCGCTGTAGAACTCGTGGACGATCGGCCCGAGCCAGTCGAGCACCTGCGCCTTCACCTCCACGGGGCAGGGCGCCGACGCGTGGACCACCAGCTGGAGGCTGGACAGGTCGAAGCGGGCCCGGTCCTCCTCGCTGAGCTTGAGCAGGCGGATCATGTGGGTGGGCACCAGCTGCACGTGGGTGACGCGGTGGCGCTCGATGGCGGCCAGCAGCTCGAGCGGGTCGAATCGCTCCATCACCACCGCCGTGCCGCCGAGCCGCTGTGTGCCCGTCGTCCAGCCGGCCGGCCCGGCGTGGTAGAGCGGCGCCGGGCTCAGGTACACCGTGTCGGCCGTGAAGCCGAAGAGCCCGCCGAGGAGGCGGCCCAGCATGGACGGCGCGCCGAGGTCGCCCTCCTGCAACGGCGGCAGGATCCCCTTGGGCTTGCCGGTCGTGCCCGACGAGTAGAGCATCCACCCACCCTCGCGCTCGTCGGGCAGCGGCGCCGGGTCGAGGCCGGCCACGACGTCCTCGTAGCGCTCGAACCCGGGCAGCTCGCCGTCGACCGAGATGCGGACGTCCACGGCCTCGAGGTCACGCCCCATGGCGGTGACGACCGCGTGGAGCGCGGCCGATGCCACGAGGGCCTTGGCGTCGCAGTCGGCCACGATGTAGCCGGCCTCGTCGGCGGTGAGGTGCCAGTTGATCGGCGTGACGTAGACCCCGATCTTGTGGGCGGCCCACACGACGTCGAAGAACTCCGCCTGGTTCTGCACGAGCAGGGCGAGGTGGTCGGCCGTCTGCAGGCCGCGGTCGCGCAGGGCGCGGGCCAGCCGGGTCGAGGCGGCGTCGATCTCCGCGTAGGTGCGCTCGTCGCCGGATGGGTGCAGGACGAGGGCGACCTTGTCGGGCGTGGCCAGGGCGTGGCAGGCCAGGTGCTGGCCCGCCGGGTCGTGGCTCATGACGCGGCCCGGGCGGTGAGGATCCGGTGGAGGGAGTCGCCCAGGAACTCGGCCATGCCCGCGTCGGACAGCGGCAGGTCCCGGGCGGCGGCCATGGCCTTGCCGGCCGGGATCACGGGATGGTCGGACGCGAACACGACGCGACCCCGCCCGCGGGAGGAGTCCATGAAGCGGACCAGGGCCGGGTCCATGTAGGTGGCCAGGTAGGCCGACGTCATCAGGTGGAGCTGGGGCCACTTGAGCATGTACTGGATGAGCAGCGCCTCGTAGGGGTGGCCCATGTGGGCGCCGACGATGGTGAGGCCGGGGAAGTCGATGAGCACGTCTTCCAGGAGCACCGGGTCCTGGCAGCGGGACCGCACCTGAGGGCCGGGGATGCCGACGTTGATCGACACCGGCAGGCCGAGCTCCTCGCAGGTGGCGTACACGGGGTAGTAGAGGCGGTGGTTGAGCTCGTACTGCTCGACCAGGGGCGTCACCCGCACCATGGCGAAGGCCTCGTGCTGGGAGAGCTCGCGGACCCGCGCGCAGTTGGCCCGCGGCTTGGCCGCCCGGTCGACGGCGGACGACACGAGGAAGCGACCCGGGTGCTGCTCGGCGATGGACAGGAAGTCCTCGGCCGCGTAGCCACCCAGGCGGTGGGCCCGTTCCGGGTCGCTGAGGCCCGCCGTCAGGACCCCGAGGTCGATGCCGGCCTCGTCCTGCGCCTCGACGAGGCCCTCCACGGTCGGGCCCTTGGCCAGGTCCGCCCCGAAGAGCTGCAGCACCCCCTGCTGCTCCTCCTTGGCCACCCAGCGGGTGGCGAAGGACTCGGGGAACAGGTTCACCCAGCCGTCCACGATCATGGCCGGACAGTACCTGACACGACTGTCAGAAGCGGGGGCCGAGGAGTACGATCCGGGCATGGACGATCTGGGCTTCCGCGCCTTCGACGCCGACAACCACTACTACGAGGCCGAGGACGCGTTCACCCGTCACATCGACCCGAGCATGGCCAAGCGCTGCATGCAGTGGGCCGTCGTGAACGGCAAGAAGCGGCTGCTGGTGGGCGGGAAGATCAACAAGTTCATCCCGAACCCCACCTT
>DASYMT010000004.1:0-5402 GCA_036008925.1 Acidimicrobiales bacterium
CGAAGGCGGCCGCGGCGGCAGCGGTGAGAGGCCCGCCCACCGCAGCCAGACCGACCCCGTCGACGGCCGAGATGGGCTGCACCTCGCGGGTGGTGGAGGCCAGGAACGCCTCGTCGGCCGAGGCCAGCGCCGACAGAGGCACGTCCTCCTCCACCGCCACCCCGGACTCCACCAGCAGGGCCCGGGTCACGCCCGCCAGACACCCCGACGACAGCGGCGGCGTGACCAGCCTGCCTGACCCGGCGGGCACCAGGAACACGTTGGTCCCCGTCCCCTCGCACAGGTTCCCCGCCAGGTTCCCGAACACGGCCTCGCCCGCCCCCGCCCGCCGGGCATAAGCCAGCGCCACCACGTTCTCCCCGTACGAGATCGTCTTCAGCCCGGCCAGCGCCCCCCGCTCGTTGCGGGGCCACGGCACGGTCACCACGTCCACCGACTCGGGCCACACCGGCAGCGGCCCCCCCGCCACCAGCACCGTCGGACCGGCCGAGCCCCGGTCGGAGCCCAGCGGCGAGTCGCCGCCGGTGACCGTGATGCGCAGCCGCCCGTCGACCAGGCCGTTGGCCGCCACGACCGCATCCAACGCGGTGCGCAACGTCAAGAGCGACGGCAGCGGCAGCCCCATCCCCAGAGCAGAGGCGGCCAGCCGCTCGAAGTGCCGCCGCGGCGCGAACGGCACCCCGCCGTACACCTTGAGCGTCTCGAACACGCCGTCACCGGTGAGGAGCCCGTGGTCGAAGGGCGAGATCCGCGCCTCGGACGCCGGGACGAGCGAGCCGTTGAGCCAGACCGTCGTCATGAGGCCAGCGCCAGCAATCGGGCCGCCTTCAACTCGGTCTCGGCCCACTCGCCCGCCGCGGTCGAGTCCCACGTGATCCCGCCGCCCGTGCCGAACCACACGTCCGGGCCCCGGGACCAGAACGTGCGGATGGCCACGTTCAGGTCGCCCGCGCACCGGTCGGCGTCCACCCACCCCACCGCCCCGCAGTACACGTCCCTGGCCACGGGCTCCAGCTTGGCGATCACGTCGAGGGCGGCCAGCTTGGGCGCGCCCACCACAGACCCGGGGGGGAACGTGGCCTCCAACAGCGCCCCCCACCCCACGCCCGGCCGCAGCACGCCCCGCACGGTGGAGACCATGTGCCACAACCCTGGCGCCGGCACCACCGAGCACAGCGCGGGCACGGTCACCGACCCGTACTCGCACACCCGCCCCAGGTCGTTGCGCACCAGGTCGACGATCATCACGTTCTCGGCCCGGTCCTTGGCCAGGAAGCCGTCCACAGACGCCGCCGTCCCCTTGATGGGCTGCGACTCCACCGTCCGGCCCTCCCGCCGGAGGAACCGCTCGGGCGAGGCCGAGGCGATCGACAGCCCGGGCAGCGACACGTAGGCGGCATGGGGCGCCCCCGCCACCCTCCCGAACAAGGGCAGCAGCGACGACGGCGAGGGGCCGAGGGCCGCCAGCCGGCGGGTGAGGTTGACCTGGTACACGTCGCCGTCGGCGATGGCCTCGTGGATGTGGGACACGCCGCCCGCGAACTCGGCCGGGGAGAGGGACGACCGCCACCGGCCGAGCGACGGGCCGGGACCGAGGCCCGCCGCGTCCACCGGGGTCCACGGCCGCACCGAACCGAACCGGGCGCACGTCACCTCCCCCTCGAAGGTGATGACGACCACCCAGAAGCCCGACGAGTCCAACGCGGCGACGTCGGACGTGACGTCGAGCAGACCGGTGGCCAGCCGTCCGCCCACCACCGCCCCGAACCCGAACACGCACCGAAGCCTACGATCCCGGTCATGGACTTCGACCTGAGTTCGGAGCAGGAGCAGTTCCGCAAGGTGGTGCGGGACTTCGCCGAGTCGGAGATCGCCCCCCACGCCGAGGCCTGGGACCGCGACCACACCTTCCCGGTCGACACGGTGAAGGCCATGGGCGCCCTCGGCCTGTTCGGCCTCCCCTTCCCCGAGGAGTACGGCGGCTCTGGGAGCGACTTCACCACCCTGTGCCTCGCCATCGAGGAGCTGGGCCGGGTCGACCAGTCGATGGGCATCACCCTGGAGGCGGGCGTGGGCCTGGGGGCCAACCCCATCTACCGCTTCGGCACCGAGGAGCAGAAGCAGGCGTGGCTGCCCGACCTCCTGGCCGGACAGCGCCTGGCCGGCTTCGGCCTGACCGAGCCCGACGCCGGGTCCGACGCGGGCGCCACCCGCACCAAGGCCACCCTCGACGAGGCGGCAGGGGAGTGGGTCATCGACGGGGCCAAGGCCTTCATCACCAACTCGGGCACGGACATCACCAGCCTGGTCACCATCACCGCCCGCACCGCCCCCGGCGAGGTGACGAGCATCATCGTCCCGGCGGGCACGCCCGGCTTCGAGGTCGAGCCGCCCTACCGCAAGATGGGCTGGCACGCCTCCGACACCCATGGGCTGCGCTTCGAGAACTGCCGGGTCCCGCAGCAGAGCCAACTGGGCCCGCTGGGGCACGGCTTCAAGCAGTTCCTCGCCATCCTCGACGAGGGCCGGGTCGCCATCGCCGCCCTGGCCGTGGGCCTGGCCCAGGCCTGCCTGGACCACAGCGTGGCCTACGCCAAGGAGCGCAACGCCTTCGGCGGCCCCATCGGGCGCTACCAGGCCGTGGCCTTCAAGTGCGCCGACATGGCCGTGATGACCGAGAACGCCCGCAACCTCACGTACAAGGCGGCGTGGCTCAAGGACCACGGCCGGGAGTTCAAGCAGGCCGCGGCCATGGCCAAGCTCTACGCCACCGAGGCGGCCGTGACCGCCACCCGGGAGGCCACGCAGATCTTCGGCGGCTACGGCTTCATCGACGAGACCCCCGTTGCCCGCTTCTACCGGGACGCCAAGATCCTGGAGATCGGGGAGGGCACCAGCGAGATCCAGCGGCTGGTCATCTCCCGGCAATTGGGGCTTCCGGTCGAGTAGCCCGACCTGAGATTGCCGAACCCCCGCTGCTAGCCTCGAACCCCGTGGCCACCGACGCCGAGGTGGTGGTGCGGCCTGGTCGCCGCTGGCCCCGCCGCCTTCTCATCGGACTCAACATCTTCGTCGCGCTCTGCCTGCTGGCCACCGCCAGCGGGTACCTCTACATCCGCCATCAGACGGACAGGATCGGCCGGATCGGCCTGTCCTGCGACGTGCTGCGCCGCTGCGGGGACGACAAGGCGGGCGACCCCATGAACGTCCTCTTGGTCGGGTCCGACAACCGTTCCGACCTGAGCAAGGCCGAGCAGAAGCGCTTCGGCTCGGCTGCGGCCGTGGGCGGCCAGCGCAGCGACACCATGCTCGTGCTCCACATCGACCCCAAGGCGGAGAAGGCGTCGATCCTGTCGATCCCCCGCGACCTGTACGTCCCCATCGCGGGCACCACCAGCCAGGCCCGCATCAACTCGGCCTTCGACAAGGGCCCCGAGCGCCTCATCCAGACCATCCGCAACGCCCTGGGCATCGAGATCGACCACTACGCCGAGGTCGACTTCGCGGGCTTCCAGAAGATCGTGAACGTGATCGGCCCGGTCAACGTGTACTTCCCGGCCCCCGCCCGCGACGACCTCAGCGGCCTGCACCAGAAGACCGCAGGCTGCATCCCCCTCTACGGCGACTCGGCCCTGTCCTACGTCCGCTCCCGCCACTTCGAGCTGCTGGAGAACGGCCGCTGGAAGGCCGACCCCACCGGCGACCTGGGCCGCATCCAGCGCCAGCAGGACTTCGTGCGCCGGCTCATGAAGCGGGCCATCAGCCGGGGCGCCCGCAACCCGATCAAGCTCAACCAGCTCATCGGGGCGGCGGCCGACACGGTCACCCTCGACAAGGCGTTCTCCACCAAGGACATCGTGAACGTGGGCAAGCGCTTCAAGTCGCTGGAGCCCGACAAGGTGGAGATGCTCACGCTCCCCACCACTCCCGCCAGCATCGGCGGGGCGGCCGTGCTGCGGCTCAAGCAGCCCGACGCCAAAGAGGTGGTCGACCGCTTCAACGGCGTGACCCCCGCCGCGGGCCCGGCCACCACCGGCCCTGTCCCCGACATCCCCACGGGCAGTATCCGGGTGCGGGTCCTCAACGGCACGGGCACGTCGGGCCAGGCCAGCCAGGTGGCGGGCGACCTGTCCAAGGAGGGCTTCACCGTGGCGGGCACGGGCCAGGCCGACTCCTACAAGTACATCCAGTCGGTCATCCGCTACGGCCGGGGCCAGATCGACAAGGCCAAGGTGCTCCAGGCCTACGTGCCCGGGGCCCAGCTCCGCGAGGACCTCACCCTGAAGGGCATCGACCTGGCCTTCGTGACCGGCTCGGAGTTCCAGGGGGTGCGCAACCCGACCGCCGCGCCGGTCACGACCACCACCGCCCCCAAGACGGCGACCACGGCCAAGGGCACCACGTCGTCGACCAAGGCGGGCAAGACGCCCGCGCCTCAACCGGAGTGCTGAGGCCATGAAGGCGCTGGTCCTGGCCGGGGGCGCGGGGACCCGGCTGCGGCCCATCACCCACACGAGCGCCAAGCAGCTCGTGCCCGTGGCCAACAAGCCCATCCTCTTCTACGGCATCGAGGCCCTGGTCGACGCGGGCATCACCGACATCGGCGTGATCGTGGGCGACACCCGCGACGAGATCATGGCCGCGGTGGGCGACGGCTCCCGTTGGGGCGTGCGGGTCGAGTACATCCACCAGGAGGCCCCACTGGGGCTGGCCCACGCCGTGCTCATCGCCCGGGGGTTCCTGGGCGACGAGCCGTTCGTCATGTACCTGGGCGACAACATGCTCGAAGCCCGGTTGCGCGACTTCGTGGAGCACTTCGCGGCCGACCCCGAGGCCGCGGCCCAACTGCTGCTGGCCCGGGTGCCCGACCCCCAGCGCTTCGGGGTGGCCGAGGTCGACGATGCCGGCAACGCCGTGCGCCTGGTGGAGAAGCCCGACGTCCCCGCCTCGGACCTGGCCCTGGTGGGCGTGTACCTGTTCACCGCCGCGGTGCACGAGGCGGTGGCGTCCATCCGGCCCAGCCACCGGGGCGAGTTGGAGATCACCGACGCCGTGCAGTGGCTCATCGACCGGGGCCTGCGGGTCCGCACCAAGGTGCTCGACGGCTGGTGGATCGACACGGGCAAGCTCACCCCGCTGCTGGAGGCCAACCGCCTCATCCTGGAGACGCTGGAGGCCAATGTCGCAGGCGAGGTGGACGAGTCGAGCGACATCGAGGGCCGCGTGGTTATCGCCCCTGGGGCGGTGGTGAAGAACTCCACCGTGCGCGGCCCGTCGATCATCGGCGCGCGCACCCGCATCGTGAACAGTTGGGTGGGGCCGTTCAGCGCGGTGGGGGACGACTGCGAGGTCATCGACTCCGAGATCGAGCACTCGGTGGTGTTGGAGGGCAGCCGCATCGT
>DASYMT010000005.1:0-5430 GCA_036008925.1 Acidimicrobiales bacterium
CTACGCGGCCACGACGGCCGGGGAGCCCGCCCGCACGATCGACGAGGTGCCGCTGCGCTGGAGCTTCGGCCCCGGCGTCGTCCTGGACATGACGCACAAGGGCGCCGGCGAGGGCATCGAGGCCGACGACGTCCAGCGCGAGCTGGAGCGCACCGGCCCACCTCCGGCCGAGTAGCGGGCCGGGTCGCGTGCGCAAGCGGCTGGTGGTCGCCGCCGCGGTCGCCGTTGTGGCCGCAGGGGCGGTTTTCGCCTTCAGGCCCGCATCCGGGCCTTCGGCCGCGGGCGTGGCCGCGGTCGGCCGCCCGGCGCCCGGCTTCTCCACCTTCGACCTGTCCGGCCGGGCTGTGCGCCTGGCCGACGTGCGCGGGCCTCTACTCGTCAACTTCTGGGCC
Source organism: Acidimicrobiales bacterium (assembly GCA_036008925.1). GTDB lineage: Bacteria > Actinomycetota > Acidimicrobiia > Acidimicrobiales > JAUTXP01 > DASYMT01. The sequence continues at coordinate 393 of DASYMT010000005.1, forward strand.
TCGTGGTGCATCCCGTGCCGCACCGAGTTCCCCATGCTGGCCCGGGTCCACGGCCACGGGGCCACCGTGCTGGGCGTGGTGTTCCGGGACACGCAGGAGGCGGCCGCGTCGTTCATGCGGGAGCAGGGCGCGGCCTGGCCCGGCCTCATCGACCCCCGCGGCCAGATCGCCGACGCCTACGGCGTGCACCAGAAGCCCGGCATCCCCGTCACCTTCGCCATCGACCGGGCCGGCATCGTCCAGGCCAAGCACCTCGGCCCCCTTACCCAGGCCGACCTCGACTCGCTTCTCAGGCGAATCTGACCCTCCCCCTCGCCTACTCCCAGCGGAAGGCGAGGGCGGCGGCCACGGGAGCCAGCACGGCCCACACGGCCAGCACCAGCCAGGCCCGGCCCGGCACCGAAGCGCCCCCCAGTGCGGCGTGCAGCGCGTCGGACAGGGCTGCGGCGGGAAGGGCCCGGGCCACGGCCCGCAACCCGGCGGGCAGCTTGGCCAGGGGCACCACCATGCCGCCCAGCAGCAGCAGCACGAGGTAGAGCCCGTTGGCCGCGGCCAGCGTGGTCAGCGCGGGCAGGGCGCCCGCCATCAGCAGGCCCACCCCGGCGAAGGCCACCGTCCCCAGCACCACAGCCGCCACCGCCGCGCCGAGCGCGGCCCCGCCCGCGTGCCAGCCCAACAACAACGCCACTGGGACCAGCACGGCCACCTGGACGACCTCGACCACCACGATGGCCGCCGTCTTGGCCGCCAGCAGGGCGGGCCGGCCGAGGGGCGTGGAACCCAGCCGCTTGAGCACCAGGTACTGGCGCTCGAAACCAGTGGCGATGGCCAGGCTCACCATGGCCGTCGACATCACGGCCAGGGCCAGCACCCCGGGGGCCAGGAAGTCCACCGCATGCCTGCGGCCGGTGGGCAGCACGTCGACCAGCGAGAAGAACACGAGCAGCAGCACGGGGATGCCCAGCGCCAACAGGACGGACTCGCCCCGCCGCAGCGTCATCACCACCTCGGCCCGGGCCTGGGCCAGAAACGCCCTCACGACGGCGAATCCGCGCCCGAGGTGAGCCGCAGGAACACGTCCTCCAGCGTCTGCCGACCGGCCCGCAGGTCGGCCAGCGGCACTCCCCGCTCGGCCAGCCAGCCGGTGAGCAGCGCCACGTTGGCGGGCGACGCCTCCACCGCGGCCACGTACTCGCCAGGGCCCGCCTCACGCACCACCCCGCCCACCGCCGCGCCCAACGCCGCCACGTCCAGCCCGGCCGCGGCCCCGAAACGGATCTCGTGCCCCACGCCCGACGCCATCAACGCGGCGGGCGTCCCCGACTGCACCACCCGGCCCCGGTCGATGATCACCACCTGATCGGCCAGCCGCTCGGCCTCTTCCAGGTAGTGCGTGGTCAAGACGACGCACACGCCGTCGTCCCGCAGCCCCCGCACCACGCCCCAGAGCGTCTGGCGGGCGGCCGGGTCCATGCCCGCGGTGGGCTCGTCGAGGAACGCCACCCGGGGCCTGCCCACCAAGGCCAGGGCCAGCGACAGCCGCTGCTGCTCGCCCCCCGACAACCGCCGGTACGGCGTGCCCGCCACCGCGCCCAGCCCGACCCGGTCGATCAAAGCCACAGGGTCCTCAGACGACGGATAGAAGGAGGCGAACAGGCGCAGCGCGTCCCTGGCGTTCATGCCCGGGTACACGCCTCCCCGCTGGAGCATCACGCCGATCTGGGGCGTCACCCGCCGCCGGTCGCCAACCGGGTCGAGCCCCAGCACCCGCACCGACCCGCCGCTCGGCCGCCGGTACCCCTCCAGCGTCTCCACCGTGCTGGTCTTGCCCGCCCCGTTGGGCCCGAGCAGCGCCAGCACCGTCCCCGCCTCGGCCGACAACGACACGCCGTCCACCGCGACCACGTCGCCATAGCGCACGACCAGGTCCGATACCTCGACAGCAGGCACGGAATCGCACGCTACCGTTCCCCCCGTCATGATCGACATTCGCAGCCTGCGCACCGACCTGGACGGGGTGAAGGCGGCGCTGGCCCGCAAGCACGTCGACCCGGCCGAGGTGGACCGGGCCGCCGCCCTCGACGCCCGGCTCCGCGACCTGGCCACCCGGCGCGACGAGCTGCGGGCCCAGGTCAACGCCGTCTCCAAGCAGGTCGGCCTGGCCCGCAAGGACAAGGACCAGGCCAAGGCGGACGAGCTCATGGCCGAGAGCCGCAGCCTGGGCGACGAGGAGTCGAAGCTGGCCGACGAGGCCGGAGCAGTCGATACGCAGCTCAGAGACGTGCTGCTCCGCATCCCCAACGTCCCGGCGGCCGAGGCGCCCGAAGGCCGGTCCGACGCCGACAACCCGGTCGTGCGCACCCACGGCGACACCACCGGCTACGGCGACCACCAGCGGGTGCCGCACTGGGACATCGGCGCCGAGCTCGGCATCCTCGACCTCGAGCGGGCGGTGAAGATCAGCGGCTCGATGTTCTCCATGTTCCGGGGCCAGGGCGCCACCCTGAACCGGGCCCTGTGCCAGCTCGCCCTCGACCGCAACGCCGACGCATTCGAGGAGGTCCGCCCGCCCACCCTGGTCACCAGCGCCACGCTGACCGCCACCGGCCAGCTCCCCAAGTTCGCCGACGACGCCTATCACATCGAGCGCGACGACCTGTGGTGCATCCCCACCGCCGAGGTCCCGCTCACCTCGATCGGCCGGGACGAGATCCTCGACGAGGCCGACCTGCCCGTGCGGCTCATGGCCTACTCGCCCTGCTATCGCCGGGAGGCGGGCTCGGCGGGCCGGGACACCAGGGGCCTGCTGCGGGTACACGAGTTCGACAAGGTCGAGGTCCTCGCCTACACCACGCCCGAGCAGGCTCCCGCCATGCTCGACGAGCTGGTCGACCGGGCCGAGGGGTCGCTGCAAGCCCTGGGCCTGTCGTACCGGGTGCTCGAGATCTGCGCCGGGGACCTGGGCCAGTCGCACCACCGCTCGTTCGACCTCGAGGTCTATGCGCCGGGCTGCGACATGTGGCTGGAGGTCTCGTCCATCTCCTGGTTCAGCGACTACCAGGCCCGACGGGCCAACATCCGCTACCGGCCCGCGGCAGGCGACGACAGAGCCAAGGGCACCGCCCTCGTCCACACCCTCAACGGCTCGGCCCTCGCCGTGCCCCGGGTGTGGGCCGCGCTGGTGGAGACCTACCGCCTGCCCGACGGCACGATCGAGGTCCCCGAGGCGCTGCGGCCCTACATGCGAGGAGCCGATCGGATTGCCCGCCGAAGCTGAGATTCACGAAGCGGCGGCCGACCGGCTCGACGACCTGGGCCAGAAGTACACGACGGGCCGGCGGACCCTCGTCGACGTGCTGACCGGCCTGCGGGGCCCGGTCACCATCGACGCCATCCGCCAAGAGCGCGCCCTCCCGCTCAGCTCGGTGTACCGCAACCTGGTGGTGCTGGAGGAGGCGGGCATCGTGCGCCGGGTGAACGGCGTCGACGAGGCCCCCCGCTTCGAGCTGGCCGAGGACCTGACCGAGCACCACCACCACCTGGTCTGCACGTCGTGCGGGAAGGTGGAGGACTTCGTGGTGCCGCCGGGCCTGGAGCGGGCCCTCAACCGGGCCGTGCACCGGGCGGCCGAGCAGAAGCGCTTCCACACGTCGGGCCACCAGCTCGACCTGGTGGGCTTGTGCGCCGACTGCCATCAACGCTAAGAATAAGAATCATTCTCAATCGATGGTTGGCCACCGTTGCCCTCGTCGCCGTCCTGGCGGGAGGGTGCGCGTCCAGGCAGGCCTTCCCCGACGACGGGAAGCGCAACGTGGTCGCCGCCTTCTACCCGCTGGCCGAAGCGGCCCGGCGGGTGGGGGGCGACGCCGTGCGCGTGGTGGACCTCACCCCGCCCAACGTCGAGCCCCACGACCTGGAGCCCACCAGCAAGCAGGTGGACCGCATCGAGGCGGCCGACGTGGTGGTGGAGATGGGGAACAGCTTTCAGCCTGCGGTGAGCCGGGCGGCCGAGCGGGCCGAGGGCCGAGCAGTGCGCATCGAGTTTCCCGCCAACGATCCGCACATCTGGCTCGACCCGGTGCGCATGCAGGGCATCGTCGACCAGGTGGCGGCTGCCCTCAAGGACGTGCCGGGCAGCGTCGAGCGGGCCGCCGCTTTCAAGCAGGAGCTTGCCGCCCTCGACGTCCAGTTCCGGGCCGGACTGGCCGAGTGCGAGCGCACGACCCTGGTCACCGCCCACGAGGCCTTCGGCTGGCTGGCCAAGCGCTACGGCCTGACCCAGGAGGCCATCGCAGGCTTCTCGCCCGACGCCGAGCCCGACCCTCGCAAGCTGGCCGAGCTGGCCGACCTGGTCAAGCGCACAGGCACGACGACCGTCTTCACCGAGTCGCTGGTGTCGCCCAAGGTGGCCGAGGCCCTGGCCCGGGAGACCGGTGCCCGCACCGACGTGCTCGACCCGATGGAGTCGGGCGCGCCGGGCGCGTACGTTGCCGTCATGCAGGCGAACTTGCAGCGCATCCGCGCCGCCCTGTCGTGCCGGTGAGCGAGCCGGTGCCGGCCGAGCCGGTCCTGCTAGCCGAGTCGGTCTCGTTCTCCTACGGCGACGCCCCCATCCTGGACGACGTGTCGCTGTCGGTGGCGCCGGGCGAGTTCGTGGCGCTCGTCGGCCCCAACGCGGCGGGCAAGTCGACCCTGCTGCGCATTCTGCTCGGCCTCCTCACGCCCACTGCGGGCCGGGTCCGCCTGTTCGGCCAGCCCCCCGACCGGCTCCAGGACCGGTGGCGTCTCGGCTACGTGCCCCAGCGCTTCGTCGTCCCCTCCGACCTCCCGGCCAACGTGGAGGAGGTCGTCGCCGCGGGCCGGCTGGCCCGCATCGGCTGGCACCGCCGCTTCCGGGCCGAGGACCGCCGAGAGGTGGAGCACGCCATGACCTCTGTGTCGCTCATCGACCAGCGGGACCGCCCGGTGCGCGAGCTGTCCGGCGGCCAGCAGCAGCGGGCCTTCATCGCCAAGGCCCTGGCCGGGCAGCCGGAGCTGC
>DASYMT010000006.1:0-2394 GCA_036008925.1 Acidimicrobiales bacterium
TCATCGCTTTGCGGGCGGGCGTCGAAGGGAAGCGAGCCCCCTCACTGCGCGACACTGATGGTCCCATCCACTCTGGGGGAGTGCCAGGCGATGTTGCCGCAGGAGCCTGATCCGCAGCCGGCCATCCGCATCTCGGATGCCGAGCGCAACACAGTCGTCGAGCTGCTGCGCCAGCACTGCTCGGAGGGCTACCTCACGCTCGACGAGTTCTCCGACCGCGTGGGCGACGTGTTCGCGGCCCGCACCCGGCTCGAGCTCGACAAGGTGACCACCGACCTGCCCGTCCCGGTCACGGCCGTCACGCCCGACGCGGTCGACATGCCCGTGGCCCCGCAGCCCGAGAAGCGGCGACGGGCCGTGCGCCGCTGGATCGTCGGCGTCATGAGCGGGGGGTCGGCCCGGGGGCGGTGGCGGCCCGCCGAGGAGACCCACGTGGTCGCCTTCATGGGCGGCTGCCAGGTCGACCTGCGCAACGCCGAGATCGACGGGCCTGAGGTCATCATTCGGGCGGTGGCCGTCATGGGCGGCATCGAGATCATCGTCCCCGAGGGCATCGAGGTCGACTTGGGCGGCTTCGCCCTCATGGGCGGCAACGACAAGCACGTCAAGGACGTGCCCCGCCTGCCGGGCTCGCCGTTGGTGCGGGTGTCGGCCTTCTCCTTCTGGGGAGGCGTGGTGGTGAAGAGCCGCCCGCCCAAGGACCGCAGCGGCGGGGCGCCCCGCATCATCGAGCACCACCAGCGCAAGCTGGAGCGGGCCTTGGAGCAGGCGGCCGACCACATGAACGAGTGGCTGCCCAAGCCGCCGACGCCGCCCGCGTCCGCCACACCCGCGCCGGCCGGTCGCACCAGCCCGGCCGGGCCCCAGTCGGCGGGCGCGCCGGGCGGCACCGTCACCATCTTGTTCAGCGACATCGAGGGCTTCTCGTCCATGACCGAGCGGCTGGGCGACCGCCAGGCCCAGGAGATCGTCCGGGTCCACAACGCCATCGTGCGGGGCAACGTGGGGGCCTGCGGCGGCTTCGAGGTGAAGTCGCAGGGCGACGGGTTCATGATCGCCTTCGACTCGGCCAGCAAGGCCCTGCGCTGCGCCCAGGCCATCCAGCAGGAACTGGGTGCATACACACGATCCCATCCCGAGGAGCCCGTGCGGGTTCGCATGGGCCTGCACACGGGCGAGGCCATCAAGGAACAGGACGACTTCCTGGGCCGCACGGTGATCGTGGCCTCCCGGATCGCCGACGCCGCCTGCGGGGGCGAGATCCTCGTCTCCTCCTTGCTGCGCGAGCTGGTGACGGGCACCGGCGAGTTCCGCTTCGGCGAGGCCCGCGAGGTGGAGTTGAAGGGCCTGTCGGGGACGCACCAAGTCGTCCCCGTCACCTGGTCCGCTTGACCGTCGCCGCGCTGGTCCTGGCCGCGGGCGGCGGCACCCGATGGGACGGACCGGGGCACAAGCTGCTGACCGAGGTACGTGGTCGGCCCCTGTGGTCATGGGCCGTCGACGGCGCGGCGGCCGCCGGGCTCGACGACGTGTTCGTGGTCGTCGGCGCGGTCGACCTGCCGGTGCCCGCCGACGTCGTCCTGGTGCGCAACGAGCGGTGGCGGGAGGGGCAGGCCACGTCGCTGGCCGCGGGCATCGCGGCCGCCGCGGCAGCCGGGCACGACACGGTGGTGGTCGGCCTGGCCGACCAGCCGGGGGTGACCGCGGCCGCGTGGCGGGCGGTGGCCTCGGCATCGTCGCCCATGGCGGTGGCCGTGTACGACGACGACCGGCAGGGCCACCCGGTACGGCTGCACTCGTCGGTGTGGCCGCTGCTCTCGCCGCACGGCGACGAGGGGGCCAGGGCGGTCATGCGCGAGCGGCCTGATCTGGTGGGCCGGGTAGCGTGCGAGGGCGATCCGTCCGACGTCGACACCGTGGAGGACCTGACGGCATGGAGCTGACCAACGAGTTCCGGGTGAGCGTGCCCGTCGAGCAGGCATGGGCCGTGCTCACCGACGTGGAGCGCATCGCGCCGTGCCTCCCCGGGGCCGAGCTCCAAGAGGTGGAGGGCGACGAGTACCGCGGTGTGGTGAAGGTGAAGGTCGGACCCATCACCGCCTCCTACAAGGGCAAGGCCACCTTCGTGGAGAAGGACGACAACGCCCACCGGGCCGTGCTCAAGGCCGAGGGCCGCGACACGCGGGGCGCGGGCAACGCCAGCGCGCTGATCACCGCGTCGCTCACGGGCGACGGCGCCAGCACGTCGGTCAGCGTGGTGACCGACCTCACCGTGACCGGCAAGGTGGCCCAGTTCGGCCGCGGGGTGCTGGCCGACGTGAGCGCCAAGCTGCTGGGCCAGTTCGTGGAGTGCCTGGAGACCACCGTGCTGGCCGACTCGCCGGGGCCCGAGCC
>DASYMT010000007.1:0-2789 GCA_036008925.1 Acidimicrobiales bacterium
CGGGTCATCATCATCCTCAACGACAACGGCCGCTCCTACGCCCCCACCGTGTCGAAGCTGGGCGAGAGCGTGAGCAGGCTGCGGCTCAACCCCGGTTACGTCCACTGGCGGGACCGGCTGGAGCAGATCCTGCGCGACCTGCCCGCAGTGGGCGAGCTGGCCTACTCCTCCCTCCAGGGCATGAAGGCCGCCATCCGCGAGGTGGTCGAGCCCACCGTCTTCTTCGAGGCCCTGGGCGTGCGCTACACCGGCCCCATCGACGGGCACGACATCGCGGGCGTGGAGGACGCCCTGCGCAACGCGGCGGCCTTCGACGGCCCCATCGTCGTGCACGTGCTCACCCAGAAGGGCCGGGGCTACTCGCCCGCCGAGACGGACGACGAGAAGTGCCTCCACGACGCGCCCACCTTCGACCCGGTGACCGGCCCGCCCAAGTGGGCGCCCACCGGCTACACCGAGGCCTTTGCCGAGGCCATGCTCGACGTGGGCGAGCGCCACCCCCAGGTCCACGCCATCACCGCGGCCATGCCCGGCCCCACCGGCCTGATCCCCTTCGCCGAGCGCTTCCCGGACCGCTTTCACGACGTGGGCATCGCCGAGCAGCACGCGGCCACCGCCGCCGCGGGCATGGCCATGGGCGGGCTGCGGCCCGTCGTCGCCGTCTACTCCACCTTCTTCACCCGGGCCTTCGACCAGGCCATGTACGACGTGGGCCTGCACGGCCTGCCTGTCGTGTTCGCCCTCGACCGGGCGGGCATCACCGGCGACGACGGCCCGTCGCACCACGGCGTGCTCGACCTGTCGCTGGCCTTGAACATCCCGGGCATGACCGTGTTCGCGCCGTCGTCGGCGCAGGACCTGGCCGTGATGCTCCGCACCGCGCTGGAGCTCGAAGGGCCGGCGGTGATCCGCTATCCCAAGGGCGCGGCCCGCCAGGTCGACCCGGTCTCGGAGGTGGGTTCGGGCCTGGCCGCCCGCCGGGTGCGGACCGGGGCCTCGGGCGTGTGCCTGCTGGCCGTGGGCAAGATGGTCGGCCCCGCCTTGGAGGCCGCGGCCGAGCTGGACGCCACCGTGTGGGACGTGCGCGTAGTCAAGCCCCTCGACCCCGCCATGCTGGCCGACGCCGCCGCCCACGAGTTGGTCGTCACCGTCGAGGACGGCGTCAAGGTGGGCGGGGCGGGGTCGTTCATCGCCGCCTCGTTGGCCGGGCCGCCGGTGCTCTCCCTCGGCGTCCCCGACGCCTTCATCGCCCAGGCCAAGCCCGGCTCCATCCTGGCCCGCCTGGGGCTCGACGGGCCGGGCATCGCCGCCTCGGTCCGGGCCGCGCTCAGCTCAACAGCACCCTGAGGTCGCCCAGCGGCTCGTTGAGGGCCAGGCGGACCGCGGCCCGTCCGCACAGCGCGCCGAGGACGTTGCCGGTCCCGCAGTAGCCACCGGTGGCGACCACGCCGGGGCGGGTCGGCAGCTCTTCGCAGACGGGCATCCGGGTCGGTGTGAAGCCCACGCAGCCCGCCCAGCGGTGGGTCACCGGCGCGTCGGCCAGGCGGCGGGCCAACTGGTCGAGGCAGGCCTGAACCGGCTCCGTGGGCGTGGGGTCGAAGGACCACTCGTCGTCGGCAAAGCGGTCGCGGCAGCCGCCCAGGGCCAGTGCCCCGGACGGGAGCTGCTGCCAGTAGTCGTAGCCGTAGCGGGCGTAGACGGGCCGGGTGGTGATCGTGGCCGCCACAGGCGCGGTGGCCAGCATTTGAAGCCGGGCCGTGCGCACCCGGCCGTGCAGCTCGGGGAGCACCCGCTCCAGCCCGCCGTCCACCGCCACCACCACCGCGCCGCACTCGACGGGGCCGCTCGGCGTGGTGACCCGGTGGGCCGCGATGTCGAGGGCGGGCGTGTGCTCGAACAGACGGGCGCCCTCGGCGGTCGCGTGGGCGGCCAGGTCCCGGCACCGGGCCAGCGGGTCGAAGGCCCCGTCGTGCGGCATGAACACGCCTTGGCCTTCAGGACCGTCGTGCCACTCGGCTGCGAACCCGTCGGCGTGGAGGGCGCGGAGCATGGCCGCGCAGTCGTCGAGTTCGGCCCCGTCGTCAGCCAGGCGCAGGCTGCCCACCGGGTGCATCTGGGGCGTGCGGGCCAGCTCGTCGAGGGTGAGGCGGTAGACGGCGGCGGCCCGCTCGCGGCCCAGCCTGGCGACGGCGGTGTGGTGGAAGTCGGGGGCGCCCGCCAGCAGGAAGCCGCCGTTGCGCCCGGCCGCCCCGCCTGCAATGGGCCCGGCGTCGACGCCCACCACCGAGCGGCCGAGGCGTAGGGCCTCGATGACGGCCGAAAGACCCGAGCCGCCCAGGCCCACGACGCACACGTCGGCCTCGACCCCTTGTTCGACTCCGGCGGGCCCCGGCCCGTCCTCCTGGGCCTGGGGACTCGTCCACCAGACCGGTTGTGTGCTCACTCGTTCCAATAGTGTCCGGCCATGCCGACGAAGCGGACCATGCGAGACCGGTGGAACAAGTGGTTTGGCGCGGGGCACCGGGCCGTGCTGCGGGCCAGCGGCGGCAGAGTGGGGAGGCGTATCGGCAAGGCGCCCATTCTGCTGCTCACCACCACCGGGCGTCGTTCCGGGCAGGCTCGCACGGTGCCGCTGATGTACTGGTCGGACGGCGACCGGTTCGCCATCGTGGCGTCGAATGCCGGGCAGGACCATGCGCCCGCCTGGTACGGGAACCTGCTGGCCCAGCCCGCGGTGGAGATCGAGCTGCTGGGCGAGCGCATGGCGGCCACGGCCCGCACCGCCTCGG
>DASYMT010000008.1:0-4154 GCA_036008925.1 Acidimicrobiales bacterium
CGATGACCGCGCCGGGCGAGCCCAGCCCGCACTCGTCCAGCAACGCGCCCAGCCGATAGCCCAACGGCCGCTCCACCACCTCGAAGGGCCCGCCGAACCGCCCCACCGTGAACAGCGTGGTAGCGGGCGACAGGCCCGCGCCCACCAGGGCCACCTGGCACAGCGTCTCGGCGTTGTGCACCAGGGTCGGCTTGCCGTGCAGCCCGGCCGTGCTCGGATACGGCGGCCGCCACTTGGGCAGCGGCAACCCGCCCTGCACGGCCGAGATCAACGCCGTCTCCTCGCCCGCCACGTACTGGGCGGGCACCAGCACCACTTCAATGGCCAGGTCGAGGCCGGCCGACGAGGCCGAGGCCCGCAGGCCGTCGGCCAGGTCGGCATGGTCGGCGTCGACAGCCACGACGGCGCGCGCCGCGCCTACGGCGAGACAGGCGAGGCGCACGCCGTCGAGGAGCAGGAAGGGCCGGTGCCCCATCAGGTAGCGGTCCTTCAACGTCCCGGGCTCGCGCTCGGCCCCGTTCACCAGCACCACGGGGTCGCGGGCGCCCTCCAACTGGGCCCACTTGGCCGCCACCGGGAACTGGGCCCCGCCACAGCCCCGCAGACCCGACTCGGCCACCGCGGCCCGCAGCCCGTCGGCGCTGACGGGCCCGAACCCGCCCTTGCCCTTCCACTCGTCGAACGACTCCGCCCCGTCGCCCACGTGCAACTGGGGCGACCATGCCGGCCCCGGCTCGGCCACAGTGGGCGGGGCAGGCACGGCGGCCGGGGGCGGCGGGCCCAGCCGCTCCAGCACGATGGCCAGTCGGGGACAGGTGGCCTCGGCCTCGATGGCCGAGCGGCGGGCCGACTCGTGCTCGTCGAGCACCGCCTGAGCGCCCTCGACCAGCAAGGCGTAGCCGTAGCGGTCGAAGGCGAACAGCTCGGGGGCGACCAGCCCGCACACGCCCTGCCCGTCGCACTTGGACGCGTCGATGCGCACCCGGAAGCGGTCCGCCGCGGTGATGCCCTGGATCACGGGGCGACGGGCTCGAACGCGGGTTGCGGGACTTCGGCCACGGGCGTCGCCACTTCACCCGAAGCCGCACCGCGCCGTCGCCACGACCGCAGGCCCTCCAGGAACCCGGACAGGCCCTCGGGCATCAGTTGCAGCACCACGATGACGGCAACGCCGGTGATGGCGTCGGCCAGGTTCTCCACGTGGACGCCGTCGCCGTAGCGCCGGTAGGCCCAGGGCAGCAGGACGGCGCCCAGCACCGCGACCGCCGCTGCGCCCAGCCACGCCGTCCAGGCCGCTCGGCGCTTCAACAGCGCGCCGACCAGCAGCCGGCCCAGCAGCAGGCCGACCACCGCGCCCAGGAGCAGGGCGTTGCGCCCGCCCGGGTCGTCGATGCCCTCGATGAAGCGGCCCAGCGCGCCCCGGTACACGTACACCAGGCCCACGCCGCCCAGCACCGCGCCGGCGATGGAGCGGGCCCCGCCGATCACCATGACGGCCAGGAACTCGAGCAGCAGCGTGAGGGTGAACGAGTCGGGCGACACCACCCGGTTGCCCGCCAGGAAGAAGATGATCCCGGCGAACCCGGCGTACACGGCGCTGACCGAGAACATGAGCAGCTTCACCCGCGACACGTTCACGCCCATGGACCGGGCCGCCAGCTCGTTGTCCCGGATGGCCTGGGCCGCCCGCCCGGTGGACGACCGCAGCAGCGCGTAGAACACCCACGCGCCCACGCCAAGCCCGAGGGCGGCGACGATGTAGTACCAGCGGCCGGGCGTCAGCCAGGCCGTGTCGACCGGCGGCCCGAAGGTGCGCTCGAACATGGTGATGCCCTGCACCCCGCCGGTCCACTTCATCAGGTCGTCGAGCTTCACGAACGAGGGGAAGACGACGGCGACCACGATGGTGGCCACGCCCAGGTAGTGGCCCCGCAGGCGAAGGGCGGGGGCGCCCACCATCAGCCCGGCCACGGCCGACACGAGCAGCGTGCCCACCAGGGCGATGAAGAAGTTGAGGTTCCAGCGCCCGGCGAAGATGGCGAAGCTGTAGGCGCCCACGCCCATGAAGGCCACGTGGGCGAACGACATCTGCCCGGACACGCCCACGATGAGGTTGAGGCCCAACAGCACCACGGCCGAGTAGGCAGCGATGGACAACTGGGTGAGCTGGTACTCGTTCGAGGCCGCGAACGGGGCCACCGCGGTCACCGCCACCGCCAACGTCACCCACCGGAAGTGCGGTGCCTCGAACCGGGGCCGCAAGGGCAGGAGCAGCCCCACCGCGGCGGCGACCGCGAACAGCAGCAGGCCGCGCGAGCTGCCCGTCTCCCACCCCAGCCAGAGGGCGGCCACCAGCACGGCAAGCACGTCGCCCCGGCGCAGCGAGGCGAGCAGCGCGCCCGGCCTGTCGACCGCGACCTTGTCGAACACCCGGATTCCCATGTCCCGCTCCCCCTCAGACCTTGGCCACCGCGCTGCGGCCGAACAGGCCGTGCGGGCGGATCAGCAGCACCACGAGCAGGAGCACGGCAGTGGCGATGTCGCGATAGGCGTTGGCGTCCGTGACCTTCAGCGGCAGGTTGAGGAAGTGCACCACGTCGGCCAGGTAGGTGGACACCAGGTTCTGGATCACGCCGACCAGCACGCCGCCGATGATCGCCCCGCCCGGACTCTCCAGCCCGCCGATGATCAGGGCGCAGACCGCGGCCACCAGCACCGAGCCCATCAGCGCAGGCGTCAGGGTCACCACCGGGGCGATGAGCACGCCCGCCATGCCGCCCGCCGCGCCCGCCAGCCCCCACCCCACAGTGAGCATGCGCTGGGTGGGCACGCCCATCAGCTCGGCCGCGGTGCGGTCGGTGGCGGTGGCCCGCAGGGCAAGGCCCAGCCGGGTGCGCTGGAACAACAGGTACAGCACGACCACGATGGCCACGGCGGAGGCCACGATGTACAGGTCGTGGATCGGGATGGTGATGCCGCCGATGTCGAGCGGCTTGCCCCGGAACGGCTCCTTGAAGTCCCGCGGGTCGGGCCCGAAGAGGGCCAGCCCGATGGAGTCGAATATCAAGAACAGCATGATGACGGCCACGAAGGTCTGAAGCTCGCTGCGGCCCTCGAAGCGGGCGATCACCACCCGGAACACCACGCAGCCGAGCACGAAGCTGGCGGCCAGCATCACCACGATAGCCAGCGCGTAAGGCATGTGCTGGGCCGCGATCCAGGCGATGTAGGTGGTGACCATGGCCATCTCGCCCTGGCTGAAGTTGATGACGCCGCTGGCCCGGAACACGAGCACGAAGGCCAGGGCCAACAGCGCGTAGAGGCTCCCGGCCATCACCCCCGACACGACCTGCTGAAAGAAGTTGGTCACTGAGCCCCCTCGGCTCCGAGGTAGATCTGGCTGATGGTGTCGTCGGTGATGACCTCGCCCGCCGCGCCCTCCCGCACCACAGACCCGGTCTCCAGCACATAGCCCCGATGGGCCACCTGCTCGGCCAGGGCCAGGTCCTGCTCGACCAGAAGGATGGCGACGCCGCGGTCGCGGTTGAGGGCGGTGATGGTCTCGGCCAGGCTCTCGATGACGAGCGGGGCCAGGCCCAGCGACGGCTCGTCCAGGAGCACGAGCTTGGGCTCAAGCATCATGGCCCGGCCGATGGCCAGTTGCTGCTGCTCGCCGCCCGACAGCAGGCCCGCGGTCTGCCCCCGCCGCTCGCCCAGGATGGGGAACATCTGGGTGACCTCGGCGATACGCCTGCGGGCCTTGCGGGTCGACGCCAGCGTGTAGCCCGCCACCAGCAGGTTCTCCTCCACGGTCAGGCCGGAGAAGATGCGCCTGCCCTCGGGCACGTGCACCAGGCCCGCCCGCACCAAGGCGGCAGGCGACATGCGGCTGGTGTCGTCGCCTTGGAACCGCACGGCCCCGGACGACTGGGCCATGAGGCGGGATACGACCCGCAACGTGGTCGACTTGCCCGCGCCGTTGGCCCCGAGCAGGGCCACGATCTCGCCGGGCTGCACGGTGAGCGAGATGCCGTGCAGCACGGGCACGCGGCCATAGGCGGCGCGCACGTCTTCGAGTTCCAGCACGGGAGCGGGCGCGGGGGCGGGGGCGGTCACTTCGCGCCCTTCCCGCGCGACGAGCCGAGGTAGACCCG
>DASYMT010000009.1:0-2647 GCA_036008925.1 Acidimicrobiales bacterium
GGGTGGGCCGGTCGTTGCCGCTGTTGCTGTCGCCGCTGTTGTTGTCGCCCGTTGCGCCGTTGTCGCCGTTCTGGTCCGTCATGCGCTGCTCCCTTTCTGTCGGCAATCGGGGCAAACGCCCCAGTACGTCACTTCCGCCTCGTCGACCGTGAAGCCCGCCGGGTCCGACGGGGTCAGGCATGGAACGCTTCCCACCGCGCAGTCGACGTCAACCGTCGCCCCGCACCGGCGGCACACCAGGTGGTGGTGGTTGTCCCCCACCCGAGCCTCGAACCGGGCCGGGTGGCCTGCGGGCTCGATGCGCCGGGCCAGGCCCGCCCCGAACAGCGCCTCGCAGACGTCGTACACGGCCTGCACGGACACCTGGCCGATGGCGCTGCGCACCCGCTCGACCACCTGCTCGACACTGGGGTGGTCGCCCGCCTCGTCCAGCACCTGGAGCACAGCGGCCCGGGGGGCGGTCACCCGCAGGCCTGCGGCCCGGAGGCGGTCCTCGACGTGCTCGTTCACGTTCAGGTTCTACCCCGCGTTGTCTGGAATTATTCCAGAAAAGGTGTTCGACAGCCTCAGGGGCCGCCGGTAGCCTCGAACAGGTGCACCGCTGCTGCTTCTTCGCCCTCGACCAGGACTTCTCGGCCGTGGCCGCCGACTTCCTGGAGGACGGGCGGCAGGCGGGCGAGCAGGCGCTTCAGTCGTCCGAGCCGCTGACCCTCGACGCCTTCCGGGGCTTGACCGAGGAGGCGCTGGCCGACGGGTTCAGCGGGCTGCGGGTGGCCGTGCGGACGGGCCGGGCCCCGTCGCTGGCGGCCGAGCTCGCCGTCGACCGGTACACGGCCGAGGCCCCGCTGCATGTGCTGTGCGGCTATGACACCCGGGCCGTCGGCCCTGACGCCCCGGCCGACCTGGCCTGCGTGCACCGCGGCGCCGAGGTGGCGGCCGAGCACGAGCCCGGCTTCACGGTGTGGTCGACCCTCAACGGCATCGGCCTGTCGGGCGAGGTCGACCTTTCGAATGTGGTCCGCTTCACCGCCGCGCTCGACGGTGTGGCCGCCACGGCCGGCGGGTTGCGCGGGCCGTTCGTGGTCGACGCGGCCGAGTTGGAGTTCGCCGATGCCCGGGCGGCTGCGGCCTTGATGGCGTTCAGCGACGCCATGGGCCCCCGCCACCCGGTCGAGGTGGTGCACGCGCCCCGGTCGCTGGTGGCCGTGGCTGAAACGCTGGGATGGGGAGACAGGCTGCGACTCATTCCGTGCGGGGAGGCCGCGTGAGCACCGAGACACTTTCGTACCGGCATGACGCCTTCTTCTACGCGGGCATCGACGAGTTCACCACCCGGGTCGGGAAGTTCGTGCAGGACGGCGTGGTGGGCGGCGAGGCCGTTCTGGTCGTGGTGTCGGCCCAGAAGATCGAGCGGCTGCGCTCGTGGCTGGGGCCCGAGGCGGCCGGCCGGGTCGAGTTCGTCGACATGGCCGAGGCGGGGCGCAACCCGGCCCGCATCATCGCCCTGTGGCGCGAGTGGGTCGACCAGTCCACGGGGACGGGCCGGGCCCTGCGGGGCGTGGGCGAGCCGGTGTACCCGGAGCGGGCCTTTGAGGAGCTGATGGAGTGCTCCCGCCACGAGGCCCTCCTCAACCTGGCCTTCGACCAGGCCGAGCCGTTCTGGCTGCTGTGCCCCTACGACGTGTCGGTCCTCGAGGCCGCCGTCGTGGAGGAGGCCCGGCGCAACCATCCGTGGTGGGTCGAGGGCGGCGAGCGCGGCGCGTGCGCCGAGTACGTGGAGGTCGACACCGCCCACCCGTTCGCCCAGCCGCTGCCGCCCATGCCCGTCGGCGCCGAGGTGGTGTCGTTCGCCGGGGCCGACATGCGCACCGTGCGCGAGCTGGTGTCGCGTCACGCCCGGGCCGCGGGGTTCTCATCGGACCAGGAGTGGGACCTGGTGGTGGCCATGAACGAGCTGGCGACCAACAGCGTGCAGCACGGCGGCGGCACGGGGACGGCACGGGTCTGGAACGACGGGGCGAGGGTGGTGTGCGAGGTGGTCGACGCCGGCCTCATCGACACGCCGCTCATCGGGCGCCTGCCCCCGGACCTCTCGCGCTCGAGCGGCCGGGGCCTGTGGATCGCCAACCAACTGTGCGACCTGGTGCAGCTCCACTCGGGCCCGTCGGGCACAGTGGTGCGCATCCACATGCGCGCCGACGCCTGAGCCCGGCCTCGGTTTTCCCGGTCTGGAGGACATACCGCGTGGTATCCCAGGGCTATGTCCTCCAGACGGCCGGGGGCGGGGGGTCAGAGGTCGCGGAGGAGCTCGATGGCGGGGCGGCGGGTGGTGGCCCGCTCGGCCAGCCGGAGGGCGGCAACCAGCGCGGCGCCGGACACCACGGCGAAGAAGAACAGGTACCGCCAGGGCACGGCCAGGGCCGCGGGGGGCGGGTCGAACACGCCGGTCAGAACTTTGACCAGCATGTGGGCCAGCACCCACCCGCCCCCCACGCCGAGCAGCCCCCCGAGCCCGCCCAGCACGGCCGCCTCGCTGCGGGCGAAGGCCGCCACCTGCCGGGGCCGGGCGCCCAGGGCCGCGGTGATGGCGAAGCTGCGCCGCCGCTGGCCTAGGCCCAACGCGAGCACGAGCCCGGTTGCCGCCGCC
>DASYMT010000010.1:0-33802 GCA_036008925.1 Acidimicrobiales bacterium
AGGCCCGAAGCAGCTCATCGAGGGCCACGTCGAGCGCTCTGGCGAGCCGGAGCATCGTCTGCAACGACGGGCCCCGTCCCTCCTTGAGCGCCGAAAGTTGCCTATCGGTGTAAGGATTTCTCATCGTTGTGACGCACCGAGTCAATGTGCCCGCCACCCTCGATTGCCGTCTACCCCCAAATGGGGGGTATTTCGTTGTCCCCGCTAGCCCTTGCGCGAATGTGTGGAGTGGGAAGGGGGGTCGGCGCGATGAGGGCTGCATATCGTTTTCGCGTTGAGCACAACGGCGCTGGCAGCGTTGTGGACGATTGCGCTTGTTGCTGCGAAGCCTGCCCCGGCCAAAGCTGACTGCCTGCGGCTCGATGCTTGGGTCACTTGGGCCGCTGGCGGATCGACCTCGGTCACGCCGTGGCCGAGGGGTTACTGCATCCACGACACACCGTGGACTGAGGTGGTCCACCCCTATGTCGCCGATCATGAGGGATGGCCCCCCGCTCCCTTCCCCAACGGCGTCTACGTCGACGGGTCGATCACCTCGCCCTAGTTACTCCACGCCGGCCCATCGTTCGCATACCGCGCGTCGAAGGCTGGAGTCGCACTTCACAGTTACGGCCACGATGGTCGAGCTGTTGGTAGGAGCACGAACGAGGGCGACCGAGGCCTCGCCTGCGCGTTCTGGAATTGGGAGCCGCGCGACCGAGGTCGCCAGCGCCGACGGCGGGTTCGTGCGGGGTAGCCGGTACGTGGTCGGCGTGCCAAAGCGGGCACCGAACTCGGGCGATCTCCTCTGGAGAAGGTGGGGCGGCTGCCGCACGCGTTGGGCGCGGGCCAATGCGGGCGGCGATCGCGGAGGTTCCCCGACTTGTGGATGGACGGCAGCATTGGACATTGCGAAGCCGACGTGCGTCACGGCTGAGATGGCCCCGGCCATGATCGGTAGGGCAGGGTGCGGCTCCACCAGGCGGTTGCGCCATCGCCCGCAGGCCACCGCGATCGCACCGAGGAGATCGCGAAAGTGCTCACCGAGATTCGCCCGGCTCCGATGGATCGCCACGCGCTCAGCGCTCGTGTAGCTCCCGCCTCGCCGCAACAGCATGACTGCGCGCCGCTCAGCGGGAGTCAGTCGCGCCATTCGCATGTCGACGGCGGCCCGCAAGAGTGCCCGCTCGTGAGGATCGAGACCCTCCGGGTCCGGCATCAGGATCTCATCGACGCTCACACGCCTTCCGACGAGCAGCCGTCGTCGACGCGTTTCGGTTCGCTGGGCGCTCATGATCCGCCATCGGGCTGCGGCCTCGGCCATGGTGAGCAACCGTCCGTCGCTGGGAGCACTCACCTCTTTGCTGATGAAGCGGACGAGAACGTCGCTCATCAGGTCGTCAAGGTCGTCGTGGCTGAGCGCACCGAACCGACCGACCTTCTCTCGAAGCCTCGGCTCGATGCGCCGCCACGATCGATCAGCTCCGGTGCGTCGAACGGGCTGTGCATTTGCCCGTCCTGCTCGTCGTTGCCTCCCACGAACAGGTATTCCACCTGTCTCGGGCCAGCCCTTTCTTCGAGCCGAGGTCAAACTCGAGGATTCACCTCGATCACGCCCCGCGGCGTGGTGTAGCTCGACCCCGGTTTGAACGGCTCGACCTCAACAGTGTCGCTCAGGCGGTGAGGGCGAGTGGCAGGCGCCGTTCGAGCAGCGACGGGAAGAAGCTGCCGGTCCGCAGCTTCGGGACAGGTTGTCGGTCCGCTCGTGTGGGCCGCCGCCGATCACCGTGCTCGCCCCGCCTCGATCATCTGTTGGAGGGTCCACTCCAGCGATGTGCGGATATGTCGGTCATCTCCCTGGCGCGCAGCGCGAGCAGGTCAGACTCGGTGAGGGCCACCGGCGATCTCCTCTTCGTAATCCCGGCTAGGAACACGTCGAGACTGACCCGGTGGCCCACCCCTCGCGGTGGACCCCCTAGAGCGCCGATCGCTAGGGGCAGGGGAACCACGAGTTGAAGCCCGCGGCCAGCCCCTCGTCGCCGCTCACCGTCAGCCCGCCCCGCTCGCCCCGGTAGAGGAGCAGCAGCACCTGGGCCGCGGGCCCGCGGAAGATCACGTCGGGCGCGGGGCCGTCCTCTTCGAACCGGCTCAGCGTCACCGCCCCGGCCAGCGACGAGACCGTCCAGGCCAGGGCCAGGTCGTCGGCCCACAGCACCCACCGTCCGTCGGCCGGCTCACGGGCCCATGCGGGCAGGCGCTCCACCGCACGCGGCAGGGTCGACTCGGCGAAGGCCGTGGGCCAGTCCTCGGCCGCCGCCCCCAGGTTCAAGTCGAGGTGGTGGACCTCGACCTCCAGCCACCGGCGCACGACGGCCTCCGCCATGGTGATGGGCCGGGCGCGGCGGGCAGTGAGGCCCTCGCGGGACCAGGCCTCGGCGGGCATGGCCGCCCACGTCTCGTGCAGCCACTCGACCGACTGGGCCACATCCGACACCACCTCCGCCGCGGGCTTGCCCCGGCCCAAGGCGATGTCGGCCGCCCGCCCGTCCAGGCCACCCGGGTACATCTCGGCCGCCTCGCCCCGCATGGCCCCCTCGGCCAGTCGGCGGAAGGCGTCGGCGTTGCGGGCCAGGTGGGTGAGCACTTCGGCCCGGGACCAGTCGGGCAGCTTGGACGGCGCCGCGGCCTCGCCGTCGGTCAGCCCCTCGATGCGGGCCAACAGCCGGGCCTCGGCCCCGGCCAGGTGGGAGAGCTCGGCGGGCCGCATCGCTCAGCCCCTCACCGCACCGCGAAGCCGACGACCGCCTCCAACTGGGCGAGCGCGTCGGCCGGGTCGACCACATTGATCGTGTGCATGCCCATCTCCCGGGCGGGCTTCAAGTTGATGCCCAGGTCGTCGAGGAACACGGCCTCGTGGGGCTCGATGCCCAGGGCGTCGCAGGCCATCCGGTAGAAGCGGGGGTCGGGCTTGCGCACGCCGGCCTTGCTCGACTCGATGATCACGTCGAACAGCGACAGCACGTCGTCGAGGCCGATGCCGCCCTCGGGTGCGATGAAGTTGTTGGTGAGCAGCGCCGTCTTGCAGTGCTCCCGGCAGCGTCGGACGGCCTCGACCATCTCCGGCCGCACCTCGCCCGCCAGCAGGGCGATCACGGCCCGGGCGTCGACCGGGTGCCCGAGGGCCAGCGCCTCGGACTCGAACAGCTCGCAGAACCGCTCGAACGGCACTTCGTTGCGCTCCAAGAGGGCCCAGGCGTTGTCATGCGGGTTCACGCTGTTGACCTGGCGCAGGAAGCCCGGGGGCAGCCCGTTGGCCTGCTCGAAGTGGGTGAAGGCCTCGAACGGGCTCGACAGGATGACGCCGCCGAAGTCCCACAAGACCGCCCTGATCGGGGGGCTGCTCCGGCTCAACCGAGGAACTCCTTGGACAGGCCCGTCCACAGCTCGGTGGACAGGCGCAGCGACTCGGTGTCCACCCGCTCGTTGTTGCCGTGGTACATGGCCGAGATCTCCCGGGGCGGGATGCGCCCGCTGAACAGGCCGAACCCGTACGAGTGCACGCCCCGGCGGCGGAAGAAGCGGGCGTCAGTGGCCCCGGTCATCATGGAGGGCACGAGGGTGGCGCCCGGGGCCAGCCTGCCGCACAGCGACTCCAACGCCGACCACAGCGGCGTGTCGATGGGCGAGGCGGTGGCCTCGTCGTTGCTGATGGCCGAGACCTGCACGCTGTCGCGCAGGTCGGGGCCGATGATGTCGTCGAGCATGCCGTCCACGTCCGCCGCGGTGTGGCCGGGCAGGGTGCGGATGTCGATCTCCAGGTCGACGCGGTCGGGGATGACGTTGGTCTTGGCGCCCGCGTGCATGATCGTGGGGGCGAAGGTGGCGTGGGTGCAGGCGTGGGCGGTGCGGGCCAGGTCGACCCGGCCCATCTCGTGGACCGTCCCCCAGAGCCGGTCGGCGTCGAGCAGGGCGGCGGTCAGGTCGGGCGGGTACGACATGCCCTCCACGAACCGGCGCCAGACCTCGTGGATGCGCGTCTCGGGCCGGTACTCGGCGATGCGGCGCACGATCTCGGCCGCCTTCACCAAGGCGTTGTCGGTGCGGAGGGGCCGCGAGGCGTGGGCGGGCGTGCCGTGGACCCGCAGCCTGCACCAATGGGCCCCCTTCTCGGCCACGTTCACGGTGAGCTTGGGGCCGGTGGGCGAGGGGAGGGGGATGCCGCCCGACTCGGTGATCACGTAGTCGGCCTGCACCGCGTCCCACTCGTGCTCCACCAGGTACTCGGCCCCGTGGGTGCCCAGCGCCTCCTCGTCGGCCACGGCCAGGTACACGATGGTGCCCTTGGGCTTGAACGACTTGTCGGCGGCCAGGAGCTTCATGGCCACGGCCATCGAGGAGGTGAGGTTCAGCATGTCGACCGCGCCCCGGCCCCACACCTCGCCCTCGATCAGCTCGCCGCCGAACGGGTCGCGTTCCCAGCCCTCGGGGTTGGCGGGCACCACGTCGGTGTGGCCCATGAGCAAGACGGTGGGGGCGGCCGGGTCGGTGCCCTCGATGCGGGCGACCAGGCTGGCCCGGCCGGGTGTGGGCTCGTACGTCTCGACGTCCAGCCCCTTGCGGGGGAGGTAGGAGCGGAGCAGGTCGACGCTGCGGGTCTCGTGGCCGGACGCCGCCGTCCCGTCGTTCACGCACTCGTTGCGGATCAGGTGCTGGAGGAGGTCGGTCACCTCTCCGGTGACGTCGCCGGCCATGCGGGCATCCTAGGGAGCAGCGAGGCGATCCCTTATTGTGCAGGCACAGTGAGTCAACGCCACGTCGTCGTCGACGGCTCGAACATCGCCACTGAAGGCCGCTCCCTGCCCAGCCTCGCCCAACTCGACGAGGCCGTACAGGAGTTCCGTCGCGAGTACCCCGACGACGTCATCACCGTCGTGGTCGACGCCACCTTCGGCCACCGCATCGACGAGTCGGAGCTGGAGCCGTTCAAGGAGGCCGAGGCCCACAACGAGGTCGTCTCGCCGCCTGCCGGGGCCATCGGCCGGGGCGACGCCTTCCTGCTGCGGATCGCCGAGCGGGTGGGCGCCACCGTGCTGTCGAACGACTCGTTCCAGGAGTTCCACGGCGAGCACGACTGGCTCTTCGACAAGGGCAGGCTCATCGGCGGCAAGCCCGTGCCCAGCATCGGGTGGATCTTCACTCCCCGGACGCCGGTGCGGGGGCCGAAGTCGCGAGAGGCGGTCAAGGTCGCCAAGCGGGCCAAGAAGGCGTCGGTCAGCGAGTTCGGGAGCCTGGAGGAGGAGGTGGCCGCCCGCCGGGCCCGAGGGTCCAGGCCCACCGCCGCCTCCAGAGCCGACAAGGCCGAGAAGCCGGAGAAGGCAGAGAAGGCCCAAAGGCCGGCCAAGAAGGCGGCCAAGGTGTCGAAGGCCATTGCCCTGGCCACCGAAGAGGCGGTCGAGCCGGACTCGGCCTCGGCCCGACGCCGCCGGCGCCGCCGCTCCAGCGGTGCGCCGCCGTCCGATCCCGTGAACGCGCCCCTGACCTTCATCAACTTCGTGTCCGAGCACCCGCTGGGCAGCGAGGTGGAGGGCGAGGTCGACCACTTCTCGTCGCACGGGGCCTTCATCCGGGTAGGCGACGCCGAGTGCTATGTGCCCCTGTCGGCCATGGGCGACCCGCCGCCCCGCGCCGCTCGCGAGGTGCTGAAGCGGGACGAGCCCCGCATGTTCGTCATCCAGGCCTTCGACCCGCCGCGGCGGGGGATCGAGCTGGCCCTGCCCGGCTTCGCCCATGTGGCGGCGCGGCCCACCGACGAGACGGTGGAGGACGAGATCGCCGAGGGGACGCCGACCAAGAAGCAGGCGGCTCGGCCGAAGACGGCGTCGAAGCGGGGCCCGGCCAAGAAGGCGCCCGCCAAGAAGAAGGCGGCTGAGCTGACGAAGGCCGAGCCGACGAAGAAGGCGTCCGCCAAGAAGGCCGCGGCCGGGAAGAGGGCAGCCGAGAAACGGGCAGCCGGGAAGAAGGCAGCCGAGCCCGCCAAGAAGGCGGCGGCCAAGAAGCAGTCGACCCCGCAGAAGGCCGCGGCCCCGACAAAGAAGACCGCAGCGCGGGCCAAGGCGGCGGCGCCGGCCAAGAAGGGGGCGGCCAAGAAGGCGGCGGCGCCCGCCAAGAAGGCGGCCAAGAAGGCTGCGGCCCCGGCCACCAAGGCGGCCAAGGCCCCGGCCACCAAGGCCAAGAAGGCGGCCAAGCCCGCCAAGGCCCCCGCCCCCCGCAAGCGCTGACCCCCCGCCCCCCGCCGCCGCCCGTTTGCCCCCGGCCGCGAACGTGCGAGCGTCAACCGACTACTTCTGGCTGGTTCGCGCTCTCATGTTGCGGATGATGCGCTGGAAGAAGGGGCGGGGCTGCACGCCGGGGATGAGAAAGCCGCTGTCCGGGTCGGCGCGGGCGCCCGCGCCGTTGGCCCCCACCAGCCAGGCGGGCGTCCCCGCCACTCCCGCCTCCCGGGCCAGCGCCATCGACGAGTCGACCCACGCCGACGGCTCGCCCCCGGCCACCGCGTCCCACGCCTCGCCGCCGCCCACGCCCGCCGCCTCCAGCAGCCCGTCGAGCACGGGCACGTCGTCGATGGACAGGTGTTGCACGAAGTGGGCCTTGAAGACGAGGGCCGAGAAGCGGGCGTGGGCGTCCGGCCCCACCGCCCGGCGCACCCACTCCGAGACCTCAAGCACCCGCCGGGTGTTGGGCGTGCGCACCGGCGGGTCGAAGGGCAGGCCCAGCTCCTCGGCCTCGGCCGCAGGCCCGGCGTAGCGGGCGGCCGACGGGGCCCGCTCCACCCCGCCCGCCGGGATGTTTGGGTGCAGCTCGAAGGGCAGCACGGTGACCCGGACGCCGAGGGACGCCAGCAGCTCGGTGCGGTCCTGGCCCACATAGCACCAGGGGCAGAGGTAGTCGCTCCAGCAGAGGGCGTCCACGTCGAGCGAGCGTAGGCTCGCCCGCATGCCCCTCGTGCGCCGGGCGGCCAAGGTCGCCACCACCTTCACCACCAACCTGGCCCGCCGGCACGAGCCGCTGCCCCGGCGGGTGCGCGACGCCTTCACCGCCCTCGGCCCCACCTACGTCAAGCTGGGCCAGCTCATCGCCAGCAGCCCCGGCCTCTTCCCGCCCGACTGGGCCGAGGAGTTCGGCGTGCTGCGCGACCAGGTCCCGCCGTTCCCCGGCGTGGAGGCCCGCAAGATCATCCGCGACGAACTGGCCATGCCCCTCAGCCGCTGCTTCTCCGACTTCGGCGACGAGCCCATCGCGGCCGCGTCGATCGGCCAGGTCCACCCGGCCGTCTTGAAGGACGGAACCCGGGTCGTGGTCAAGGTGCAGCGCCCCAACCTCGACCGCCAGGTGAACGACGACGTGCGGGCCATGAAGATGCTCGCCGCCGTGCTGGAGCGCATCCCGTACACGGCCATCGCCTCGCCCAAGGCCGTGGTCGAGGACTTCGCCCGCACCCTCGAAGAGGAGATGGACTACCGCCTTGAGGCCGACAACATGGAGCGGATGCGGGGCATCCTCGACGCCGAGGGCATCAAGGACGTCATCGTGCCCCGGGTCTACCTCGACCTGGTGAGCAAGCGGGTCCTCACCATGGAGCGGATCGACGGCATCCGCTTCCACGACGTGGAGGCCATGAAGGCGGCCGGGATCGACACGGCCAGGCTGCTGCGCATGGGCGTGCAGACGGTGGTCGAGGGCGTGCTGCTGCACGGGTTCTTCCACGGCGACCTGCACGCCGGGAACATCGTGGTGCTGCCCGACGGCGGCTTCGTGCTGTTCGACTTCGGCATCGTCGGCCGTCTGACCGAGTCGGTGCGCACCCGGCTGGCCCAGTACCTCATCGCCGTCAGCACCAACGACTACGAGGCCATGGTGCGGGCCCTGCGGGCCTTCGGCAGCGTCCCCCAGAGCGTGGACCTGGAGGAGATGGCGCTCGAGATCCAGCGCCTGTACGAGCCCTTCGTCAGAGACGGCGTGGTGGTGGCCGAGCTGGGCGAGCTGATGAACACCATGATCCGCTCGATGGTGAAGTACCGGGTCCGCATCCCGCGCGAGCTGGTCCTGTTGAGCAAGCAGATGCTCTACCTGGAGGGGGCGGCCCGGACCCTCGCCCCCGACATCGACCTGCTCGAGGAGCAGCAGGTCATCTACACCACCCTCATGGCCAAGTACCCGGAGCTGGGTATGGAGCTGCTCAAGGCCATCAACGCCACCGACTAGAACGAAACCCGATGCGCATCGCCACCTGGAACGTGAACTCGCTGAAGGCGCGCATGCCGCGCGTGGAGGAGTGGCTCGGCTACGCCGCCCCCGACGTGCTCTGCATGCAGGAGACCAAGATGTCCGACGCCGCCTTCCCGGCCATGGCCTTCTCCGCGATGGGCTACGAGTCGGTGCACCACGGCGACGGGCAGTGGAACGGGGTCGCCATCCTCAGCAAGGTGGGGATCGACAACGCCGTATTCGGGTTCCACGAGGGCCTGGAGCCGGACAGCGACACCCGGCTGGTCACCGCCACCTGCGGGGGGGTGAAGGTGTCGAGCGTGTACGTGCCCAACGGGCGGTCGCTGGCCGACCCCCATTACGAGTACAAGCTGTCGTGGCTGGCCCGCCTGCGCTCGCACCTGGAGAACACGGCCTCGCCCGACGAGCCCATCGCCGTGTGCGGCGACTTCAACGTGGCCCCCGAGGACCGCGACGTGTGGGACCCCCGCAAGTTCGTCGGGTCGACCCACGTCAGCGAGCCCGAGCGCAAGGCGGTGCGCCACCTGGAGAACTGGGGCCTGGTCGATGCCTTCCGGGCCCGGCACCAGGAAGACCGTTTGTATACGTACTGGGACTACCGGGCCGGGGACTTCCACCAGCACCGGGGGATGCGCATCGACTTGATCCTGCTGTCGAAGCCGCTGGCCGAGTCGATGAGCTTCGTGCTGGTCGACCGCTTCGCCCGCAAGGGCAAGCTGCCCTCGGACCACGCCCCCCTGTTGGTGGACGTGACTGTCGACGGGGCCGGGAACGGGGACGGGCCGTCGGCGTGAGCGACTGGGCCGAGGCGGTCAAGAACGCGTCGTCCCGGGAGGTAACCCCCCAGCGGGAGGCCGCTCGGCGGGTGGGCCAGGCCATGCGCGAGCTGATCGACCAGACGGTGGCGACGTCGGCCCCGGTCGAGGCGCTGGAGGGGGTGGCCGAGGTGCTGGAGGCGTTGTGCCGCACCATTGCCAAGTACCCGCAGGGCCGGCTGTACGAGGGGTTCGCCGAGTCGGGGCCCGCGGGCGACCCCTACGCCTTCTTCGACAACAGCCCTATCATCGGCGTGGCCAACCCGCTGGCCCCGCCCATCCACATGACCATCGAGGACGGGCCGGACGGGCCGGTGGTGGTGGGGGAGGCCCGTTACGGCGGGGCCTACGAGGGGCCGCCCGGGTGCGTGCACGGCGGGTACGTCGCGGCCGCCTTCGACGAGGTGCTGGGCATGACCCAGTCGATCACCGGCAAGCCGGGGATGACGGGCACCCTCACCATCCGGTACCAGCGGCCCACGCCGCTGCGCGCCGACCTGCGATTCGAGGGGCGGGTCGACCGGGTGGAGGGCCGCAAGATCTTCACCGTCGGCCGTTCGTATGCCAACGGGGAGCTGACCTGCGAGGCCGAGGCGGTGTTCATCACCGTCGACTTCGCCAAGATCGCCGCCCTCTACGCCAACCGCCCCCGCTGACTCAGGCGGTCTGGAGGACGGGCCGCGTGGAATCGGCGCGGCATGTCCTCCAGTCGGGGAAGACCCAGTCCTCGATGGGCAGGGGCAGGGCCGCCGCGCCCGACCCGGCCAGGGGACGGGGCCTGCGGGGCTCGACCCGTCCGGAGCTGCCGCCTCGGCCCCGGTAGACGATGAGCCCGCTCACCGGGTCGGGCACCGCGTCGAGGGCGGCCTGCACGGCGGTCGACTCGCGCCAGGCGTCCCATGCGTCCTCGTCGGCGAAGCGGACCTCGAACACCACGCCCCAGGCGTGCTTGTGCCAGGACCAGTCGAGGGCGCCGTAGCCCAGCGCCGACTCGCTCAGGACATCGCCGTACGAATCGGCCCATACCCCGGCAGAGGTGGCGCCGTCGAGCACCTCGATCGAGAACCACTGCTCCACCAGGGGAACGCTACGCCTCATCACCCGACCTGTCTACGCCGCCCATCCCTCGCGTTTCCACAGGGACAGTGCCTGTGGAAACGCGAGGTGGAGGGACGCGGCGGCGCAGGGCCAACGCGCCCCCCACCAGCGCGGCGCCCACGGCCAGCGGCCCCGTCGAGTCCCATCCGGTGGCGGGCAGGCCGCCCCGGCCCGCACCGTCGGCGTCGGCACCGCCCGACGTGCTCGACCCGCCCGCCGAGCCCGACCCGCTGAACGGATGGGCCATCACCAGCTCCACGTTGCGGTCCCCGGCCCCGCCCAGCGCCGCCGCCGCGTCCCACTGGAAGTCGTTGGCCCCCAACTCCCGGCTGATGGCGGCAAGCCCCAACACGTCGGTCGCGCCCACCACCGCGGCAGCCGGGCCCATGTGCTCCAGCAGCGTCCCGAAGATCGACAGCGTCCCGTCCCTGTTGTCGACCAGCTCGATGAGCCGGGCGTGCTGCGGGTAGTCCACGTGGGCCGCGGTCGACACCTCCCAGAAGCCCGGCGTCGAGCCCGACGGGTCGGGGTGCGGGGTGATGCGGTTCACGTGGCTGTGGCCGTTGACCCACAGCACCACGTTGGCGAACTGGTGCAGCACCGCCTCGATGGCCGCGCCCTGCACCCGCTGCGGGTCGGCGCCCACGGCCGAGGGCGGATCGGGCACCGGGTTGGTCAGCGTCAGCAGGTTGTGGTGGCTGAACAGCACGACCAGGTTCCCGGCCTTCTTGGCGTCGTCGAGCCGGGCCTTCAGCCAGTCGAGCTGCACGGTGCCGATCGAGCCCTCGGCGTATCCGCCCCGGTTCACCGTGTCGAGGCTGATGCCCACCACTCCGGAGGCGATGGTGAACGCGTAGTAGAGCCTGCCGGTGGCCTGGTTCTCGGCCGTGAAGCCGTGGCCCACGGGCCCGGGCACGGGCGACGAGGCCAGGTGGGCGGCCACCCAGTCCTGGGCCGAGATGATGGCCCGGCCCGGGTCGGCGGTGACGGGCCGGGCGGGGGCGGTGGCGAGAGCAGCCAGCACGGTGGGGTCCTGCGTCGACAGCCCGGTCTGGAAGTCGCCGGGCGACATGCCCGCGGGCAGGTCGACCACCTTCACCGGCCCCACGGCGATGGCCTCGAACACCGGGTTGCCGGGCGCGTTGCCCTGGAGCAGCCCGTCGTGGTTGCCGTAGCACGTGTACCACGGGATGTTCAGGCCCTCGGCGGTGAAGCCCTTGATGGCCGCGGCCAACAGTCCCGGGTAGGCCGGGTACCCGTGGAACTGCTTGTAGAAGTCGCTGGTGGGCGAGGCGTTCTCCGGATGCCAGTAGTGCTTGTCGAAGGCCACGGCGTCCTCGTCCTGCACCCCTTCGTACTTGGTCGGGTCGCCGCTGTTGGGTGTGACCGGCCCGCCGTCGAGCAGCCCGATGTTCCAGAGGGCCTCGTTCTTCTGCTGGTTGTCGATGTTGTCGCCAGTGGTCACCGCGCAGTCGAACGACCGCCCGGTGACTGGCCCCCCGGGCAGGCTGTTGACCCGGCGCACCATGGCCTCGGACACCTGCGCGGTCAGCGTCTCCTGGGGCCGCTGCGCCGCGTTGAAGGGGATGGACGACGTCGGCGGGTCGGCGTAGCGGTCGAGGAACTCGACGCGGGCCGGGCTCTGGGCGTCGATGATGTGGATGTCGGTCAGGTGGACCACGGCGGCCAGGGCCGTGCGCCGGGCCTCCCGCCCCGACTGGGCCGCGGGGCCAAGCGTGCGCACGGTGAACGGCCACCCCGGCCCGTCGATCAGCTTGTGGTACCCGGCCGCCCCGCTCGGGATGACGGTGGCCTCGAGCGTGGTGCCCGCCACCGACGCGGCCGTCCCCAGCGTGCGGGCGATGGCCTGGCCGTAGCGGCCCAGCAGCTCGGGGCCGCCCCATGCCGCGGCGGTGGCCAGGCCCAGGTTGCGGAGGAAGGCGCGTCGGTCAAGCGGGTGCATGCGCACCCATGTACCCCTCAGGCGCGGAGGTGATCACGCAGCTTGGCCAGGCCGGAGCCGAGGACGTCCCGCAGGTCCGAGCGGGACATGCCGAGTTCGGTGTGGAGCTGCTTCATGGTCCGGGCCGGGTGGCCCTCAAGCCCGTAGTGCGCGGTGATGACCCGCCGTTCGAGGGGGTCGAGCTCATCGAAGAGGTGGGGTGGGGGGATGCGGAGGGAGAGGAGGTCGTCGTCCGACTCGGCGTCGAGGTCGATGACCTCCGCGGCCGTGTCGGGGTACGGCCACCCGTCCTCTGCGGGCCAGACGAATGAGGACGCCATGTATCGGTTCTCGCGCCGCTTGCAGGCCAGGTCAACCCTTGACTTCTGGCGTCAACGGCGCGCCAGCCACTCGTTCAGGATGTCGGCCTCCAGACGGGCGTGCTCGCGCAGCCCGTCCACGATGGCCGACTCGGCCTTGCGGCCCACAAACGGGATGTGGACGGACAAGTCGCCCTCGGCCGTGCGCCGGGTGGCGTGGTCGCCGTCGGCCGCCAAGGTGAACCGGCCCGAGCAGGTCAGCCGGTTGGCGTAGTGGTCGGGCTGGATCTCGAACTCGGTGGCGTGGGTGCGCCGGTCGGTGGTGGACGCCTCGACCCAGGTGAGCTTGGCCGGGTCGACGAAGGTGGTGACGGCGGGGGAGAGGTCGCCCGCGAAGGCGTAGCGCACTCGTTGGTGTACCAACGACCCATCCACCCGGTGGTCGAGCAGCACAGGGCTCCCGAGGTTGGGCAGCCCGGCCAGGGCCTCCACGAAGGCGGCGTCGGTCAGAGCCGACTCCACCGCCTCGAGCGGTCCGGAGAGGAACTGCTCGAGCCGAAACCGCACGGCTGGCGACTCTAGGACGCCTGGGCCAGCAGCCTGCGCATCTGCTCGATGAGGGCGCGGGTGTCGAGGTGGGGCGGCGGGGCGGCGTCGACCACGTCGGCGGGGAGCAGCGCGGGCCGGGAGCCGACGTGCGAGAGGTGCAGCCTGCGCTCGGCCCTGGTCATGGCCACGTAGAGCAGGCGGCGCTCCTCGGCGTCCCCCGGGTCGGCCGAGCCCGACAGCCCGGCCACGAACACGGTCGGCCACTCCAGCCCCTTGGCCTTGTGGAAGGTAGCCAGGCACACGGCGTCGCCGGTGATGGTGGCGTCGCCCGGGCGGGTGGTGAGCAGCCACTCGCGGAAGGCGGCGACGCTGCCGCCGGGCACCAGGGCGTCGAAGTCGCGCGCCATGTCGGCGACCTCGTGCAGCGCGCCCTGCTCGACCCGGTCGGCGTGGTCGTGGGCCAGTGCCCGCAGGCGGCGGGCCTCCTCGATGGCCGGAGCGTTGGGCACCAGGCCGTTGAGCCCGTCGCGCACGGCGGGCCGGGCCAGTAGGCCCAGTCGGCCCATGATGCGGAAGGGGATGCCCGCGGCCTGGAGGGCGGCGGCGATGGGGTCCACGTCCGCGTTCCGCCGGACCAGCACGGCGATGTCGGACCAGGCCGTGTTGGGCGCGTGGGCCAGCCGCACGGAGCGGGCCAGGCCCTCGGCCTCGGCATGGGCGGTGGCGTAGGCGGTGAGGGTGGGCGGCGTGTCGCCCCGGTCGGACGCGGCGACGGGCGGGGGCCGGCCGAGGACCTTGGCCGCGGCCTCCACGATGGCCGGGCTGCTGCGGTAGTTGGCGTCGAGGCGCACCGTGGTACAGCGCCGGCTCAGGTCCGCGAGCAGCGCGGGGTCGGCCCCGTTCCAGCCATAGATGGCCTGGTCGGGGTCGCCCACCACGCACAGGTCGGTGCGGTCGCCCACCCACGCCATGACCGCGGCGGACTGGGTCGGGGTCACGTCCTGGAACTCGTCCACGTAGATGTGGCGGTGGTACCAGCGCACCCCCTCGGCGAAGCGGGGGTCGGTGCTCATCGCCTCGGTGAAGTGGAGCAGCAGGTCGTCGAACTCGACCACGCCCCGGTTCCTGCGCTCGTCGGCCGACAGGCCCCGCCGCGAGTTGTCGATGACGCGGGGCCGGGCCTGGCCGTGCTTGTCCCAGTACCGGCGCATCTGGGTGTAGGCCAGGCTGTGCAGGGTGCCGACCGAGACCTGGTCGGCCAGGCCCAGGCGGTGCAGCCGGGTCCGCAGCTCGTCGGCCGCCTTGCGGGTGAAGGTGACGGCCATGGTGCGGGCCGCGTCGGCCTGGCCGGTGGCGATGCGGTAGGCGATGCGGCGGGTGAGGACCCGGGTCTTGCCCGACCCGGCGCCCGCGATGACGCAGAGGGGGGCGGCGGGCGTGGTGACCGCCTCGCGCTGGGCTGGGTCGAGCCCGTCGAGCAGCGCGCCTGGGTCCAGCCCCACGGGCCAACAGTAAGGACGGGCCCGGCGCCGCAGGTGGATGCCGGGTGGGGCACGCGGTGCGATGCGTGGCCCCGACCCCGGGCGCGAAGCGACCCCGAGTAGCCGAACGGCAAGCCGCCCGGACTCCTCGGGGCCCCTCGTCGGTCCGTCATCTCGCTGTCCTCGGTCTGACGACCGCTGACACCTTGGTGGCGTCCCTCCTCTGCTGCTGCACTTCGGCCTGTCCACTCGGGCGGACTCGCCTGTGGCGTTCCCTTCCCGAGCTTCTCGACCGGCTGCGTGCACCGGAGTGATCGCATCTTGCGCCGGGCGGAATCGCACGTCAAGGGGGGTTTTTGAAATCCCCAGGTCGTCCAGAGGCGTGGCCCGAAATCCCCAGCACCATCCCCAGGTTGTGCATTGGTAGCGTCCGAATCCGTGCTGAAGGCGTTCGACTCGGGCCGGCTGTTCGGCACCGTCCACGGGGACGGGCCCGCCCGGGTGCTCGCCCTGCACGGCTGGCGCAGGCAGTCGGGCGACTTCGCCGCCGTGCTGGCGGGCCTGGCCGGGGCCGGGGTGGGGGCCGTGGCCCTCGACCTGCCCGGCTTCGGCGCCTCCCCCGAGCCGCCCGAGGCGTGGGGGGCGGCCGACTATGCAAAGGCGGTGTCGGCCGTTTTGCCCGAGTTGGAGACGCCGGTGGTGGTGTTGGGCCACTCCTTCGGCGGGCGCGTGGCGCTGTGCCTGGCCGCCGACCGGCCCGACGCGGTGCGGGCCCTGGTGCTGACCGGCGTGCCGCTCATCCGCAGGCCGGGCGCGGGACGACGGCCCGCGCTGTCGTTCCGGGCCGCCCGCAGGCTGCACCGGTGGGGCCTGCTGTCCGACGAGCGGATCGAGGGGCTGCGCCAGAGGCACGGCTCGGCCGACTACCGGGCGGCCAGCGGGGTGATGCGCGACGTGTTCGTGCGGGTGGTGAACGAGTCGTACGAGGACGAGCTGCGCCGGGTTCGGTGCCCGGTCGAGCTGGTGTGGGGCGACGACGACGCCGAGGCCCCGTTGGCCGTGGCCGAGTCGGCCCTTTCGGTGCTCGGGCCTGACCGGGCGTCGCTGACCGTGCTGCCCGGCGCGGGCCACCTCACCCCCCTGACCGCCCCCGACGCCCTGCGCGCCGCGGTGGAGCGCCGGCTGTGACCCCCCGACCCCGACCCGTCTGGTCGCGCCCACGTCGGCATACCGACGTGAGCGCGACCAAAAGGCGCGGGCGGTGAGGGCGGTGGTCGTGGTGGTGGCGCTGGCCGCCACCGCGGTGTCGGGGCTGCGGTGGCTGCGGGTGGCCCAGCGCGAGCACTACCTGCCCGGCTCGGTGAGCACCTTTGCCTGGCGCTGGTGGTCGCTCGGGCCCAACGCCATCCTCCTGCTGGCGTGGGTCCTGGGCGCGGGCCTGACCGCCACCGGCCGGCCACTGCCCGGCCTGTTCGGGGCGGCCGCGGTGGGCGTCGGCCCCTTCGGCCTGTCCGTCAGGGGCCGCACGTCGAAGCTGGCCTGGACCCGCCGGCTGAAGACCTTGGCCGGCGTGTGGGCCGCGCTCCACCTCCTGCTCCTCGGGCTCGGCGCGCTCATCCACCAGGGCACGGTGGTGGCCGTGCTCGGGGCGGGCCTGGCGCCCGTGCTGGTCGACGCCGCCTTGTGGCTCACCGCCCCGGTCGAGCGCCGGCTGGCCGAGCCGTGGGTGGACAAGGCCAAGGCCCGATTGAACGCGGTGCGGCCCACCGTCGTGGCCATCACCGGGTCGTACGGCAAGACCTCGACCAAGGGCCACCTGGCCCACCTGGTCGGCGGCACCAAACAGACGGTGCCCACCCCCCGCAGCTTCAACAACCGGGCGGGCCTGGCCCGGGCCGTGAACGAGGCCCTGGTCCCCGGCACCGAGGTGTTCATCGCCGAGATGGGCACGTACGGGCCCGGCGAGATTGCCGAGATGTGCGAGTGGTGCCCGCCCGACGTGGCCGTCATCACCGCCATCGGCCCGGTCCACCTGGAGCGCATGCACACCGAGGAGGCCATCGCCGCGGCCAAGGCCGAGATCCTCACCAAGGCGAGGGTGGCCGTGCTCAACGTCGACTCGCCCCATCTGGCCGCGCTGGCCGAGCGCACTCCTAACGCCCGCACCGTCTCGGCCGTGGACCGCAGGGCCGACGTGGCCGTGATCGACGGCGTGGTGTACGTGAAGGGCGAGCGCCTGGCCGGGGTGGACCCCGCGCTGGCGCCGACCAACGTGGGGTGCGCGGTGGCCGCCGCCCTGGAGCTGCACGTCCCGCCCGCGGTGCTGGCCGAGCGGCTCGACGGGCTCCAGCCCGCGGCCAACCGGCTGACCACCACCACGGCGGCATCGGGGGCGGCGATCATCGACGACACCTACAACTCGAACCCGGCGGGGGCGGCCGCCGCGCTGGCCGCGCTCCAGCGGATCGGCACCGAGCAGGGCAAGCGGGTGCTGGTCACGCCGGGCATGGTGGAGCTGGGGGTCAAGCAGTACGACGCCAACCGGGACCTGGCCGCCGAGGCCAGCCGCAGTGCGGCCACCCACGTCGTCGTGGTCGGCCACACCAACCGGCGGGCCCTGTTGGAGGGGGCGTCGCGGGGCACTGCCGCGGTGATCGCGGTGGAGACCCGGGAGGACGCGGTCGAGTGGGTCAAGGCCAACCTGGCCGGGGGCGACACCGTCCTGTACGAGAACGACCTGCCCGACCACTACCCCTAGGCTGCACGGCCGTGAGCCAGCCCGCAGTCATCTTCGGAGGCCCTTCGCCCGAGCACGACGTGAGCATCCTCACCGGCCTCCAGGCGGCCCGGGCCCTCGGCCCCGGCGCCATCGCCGTGTACTGGGCCAAGACGGGCGACTTCTTCGAGGTCGACCCGGCCTTGGAGGGCCAGGACTTCGTGGACGGCGTGCCCCGCCGGTCGGCCCAGCTCCGCCTGTCCCAGGGCGACGGCTTCGTCAAGAAGAAGCGCCTCGACATCAGCGCCGCGGTCAACTGCTGCCACGGCGGGCCGGGCGAGGACGGCACCCTCCAGGCCGCGCTCGACCTGGCCGGCGTGCGCTACACCGGGCCCAACGTGGCCGCCGCCGCCCTGGGCATGGACAAGCTGGCCTTCGCCGACGTGGTGGCCGCCGCGGGCATCCCCACCCTGCCCCGGGCCGCGCTGACCCCCGACCTCCAGCCCGGCTTCGACGGGCCGTACATCGTGAAGCCCCGCTTCGGCGGGTCGAGCATCGGCATCTCGGTGGCGGCCGACCTCGACACGGCCAAGGCCCTGCTCGCCTCCGACCAGCACCTGCGGGCCGGGGCCGTCGTGGAGCCGTACCGGCCCGATGCGGTGGACGTGAACATCGGCGTGCGCACGTGGCCGCAGCTCCAGCTCTCGGGCATCGAGAAGCCGCTGCGCCAGGCGGGCTCTGCCATCCTCGGGTACGCCGACAAGTACGTGGGCGGCGAGGGCATGGTGAGCGCCCCCCGCGAGTTCCCGGCCGTGCTGCCGCCTGCCATCGACAAGGCGGTCAAGGACGCGGCCGAGCGCATCGCCGGGTTGGCGGGGTTGCGCGGGGTGGCCCGCATCGACTTCCTGCTCGACGGCGACGAGCTATACGTCAACGAGGTCAACACCATCCCGGGCTCGCTCTCCAAGTACCTGTGGGACGTGCCCTTCGAGCAGCTCCTGCGCGACCTGCTCGACGAGGCCGAGCGCAGGCCGACCTTCCACTGGACCACGGCCGGGGCGGACGGCGCCGCGCTGCGGTCGGCGGGCTCGATCGCCGGAAAGCTGGGGTAGCCATGGCCCACTTCGCATTGACCGCGGTGGGGAAGGACCGGCCCGGGATCGTGGCCGCGGTGACCGGCGTGCTGGTGGAGCACCAGTGCAACCTGGAGGACACGTCCATGTCCATCCTCCGGGGCCACTTCGCCATGATGCTGGTGGTGGCGGGCCCCGACGTCCTGAACCCGGCCGCGCTGGAGGACGCGGTGGTGCAGAGCACGGGGGCCTACGACCTGGTCGTCGCGGTGCGGCGCATCGACGACGACGTGCCCGACTCGCCCGAGGGCGACGCCTGGACGGTGGCCGTCTACGGCGCCGACCGGCCCGGCATCGTCCACCAGGTCACCGCCCTGCTGGCCGACGCAGGGGTGAACGTGACCGACCTCACCACCCGGGTGATCGGCGACGCGGCCCGGCCCGTCTACGCCATGGTCCTCGAGGTCACGCTGCCGCCCGGTGTGGCCCCCGACGAGGTGGCGGCCAGGTTGGATGCAGAGGCGGCGTCGCTCGGGGTGGAGTGCAGCCTGCACCCGTCCGAGGCCGACATCCTTTAGCCGCCGATGCCCGTCCGGCCCGTCCTGCGCCTGCCCGAGCCCGTGCTCAAGCGCGTGGCCGAGCCGGTGAAGGAGATCGACGAGGAGGCCTTGGCCCTGGCCCAGGACCTGCTCGACACCATGCGGGCGTCGCCCGCGTGCGTCGGGTTGGCCGCCCCCCAGATCGGGGTGGGCCTGCGGGCCTTCTCGGTGAACGTGACCGGGCACAAGAAGGCCGAGTCGTGCCACGGCGAGTTCGTGCTGTTCAACCCCGAGGTGCTGCTGGCCCACGGCCCGCTGGTGGCGCGCGAGGGGTGCATGAGCGTGCCCGACCTGACCGGCGACGTGGCCCGGGCCGGGCGGCTGGTCGTGCGGGGGCTGACGCCGGAGGGGGCGGAGCGGGTGCTCCAGGTCGACGCCTTCGAGGCCCGGGCCGTGCAGCACGAGATCGACCACCTCGACGGCCTGCTGTTCCTCGACCGGGTCACGTCGGCCGACGCCGTCTTCAAGAGGAGGGTGTACCGATAATGGCCTTCCCCCGCAAGCTGCTCAACGACGGCGAGGACATCGTGGCCGAGCTCCGGCCGCACTGGTGGGTGTTCGCCAAGCCCGCGGCGGCCGTGGTGCTCTTGTTCGTGCTGGCCACCATGGCCCAGTTGCAGTGGCACAACGGCATCGTGACCGGCGTGCTGGCCGCGGCCGGCCTTGTGGCCTTGGTGTGGCTGGGCGTCCGGTACCTGCGGTGGGCCACCACCCAGTTCGTCATCACCACCGACCGGCTGATCCTGCGCCACGGCGTGCTGGCCAAGCACGGCAAGGAGGTCCCGCTGGAGCGGCTCAACGACATCACCGTCTCGCAGACCTTCTTCGAGCGGCTCATCCGGGCGGGGGACGTGGTGCTGGAGTCGGGGGGCGAGCGGGGCCAGCAGGTGGTGTCGAACATCGCCCGGCCCTTCGAGGTGCAGAACGTGATCTACGCCGAGATCGAGCGGGCCCAGAACCGCACGGCCGACCGGGCCACCGGGTCGCGCGAGCTGTCCATCCCCGAGCAGTTGGAGAAGCTGGACGAGCTGCGGCAGCGGGGCGTGCTCACCCAGGCCGAGTTCGACGCCAAGAAGGCCCAACTGCTGGACCGCATGTGATGGCCGAGCTGCGTCCGCTGCGCATCGTGAGCCTGGTGCCGTCGGTGACCGAGACCCTGCTGGCGTGGCGGGTCACGCCGGTGGCCTGCACCCGCTTCTGCGAGCAGCCGTCGCTGCCCCACGTGGGCGGGACCAAGGACCCCGACCTGCGGGCCGTGGTGGCGATGCGGCCCGACCTGGTGGTCATGGACGAGGAGGAGAACCGCCGGGAGGACGCGGCCGAGCTGCGCGAGGCCGGGGTCGACGTGCACGTGACCGCGGTGCGCTCTGTGGACGACGTGACCCCCGCGCTGAAGGAGCTGGCCGAGCGGGTGGGCCGGGGCGGCGTGGACGTGGCCGACGTGGACGGGCGGGCGCAGCGGGCCGAGGGCGTGCGGGCCTTCGTGCCCATCTGGAAGCGGCCGTGGATGACCATCAACGCCGACACCTACGGGTCCTCGATGCTGGCCGCGGTGGGCGCGGTCAACGTGTTCGGCGGCGCGGGCCGGCGCTATCCGGTGGTGACGCTGGACGAGGTGGCCGCGGCCGGGCCCGATGTGGTGCTGGCCCCGAGCGAGCCCTACCC
Organism: Acidimicrobiales bacterium; assembly: GCA_036008925.1. Classification (GTDB taxonomy): domain Bacteria; phylum Actinomycetota; class Acidimicrobiia; order Acidimicrobiales; family JAUTXP01; genus DASYMT01. The sequence goes on from DASYMT010000010.1 coordinate 20,524, forward strand.
GTTCGGGCCTCGGCACGTCCCCGAGCTCCAGACGGTGGGGCCGGTGACCCTGGTCGACGGGCAGGACCTGTTCTGGTGGGGCGTGCGCACCGGGCCCGCGCTGCTGCGCCTGGCCGAGGTGCTGCGGGCCTGCACGCCCGAGCGCGGCGCTCAGCCCAGCACTGAGCGCGGCACTTAGCGCAGCACCGAGCGGTCGCCCTCGCGCATCCCCGCCACGATGCGGCGGAAGGCGGCGGCCGAGTCCTGGCCCATGGAGTCGCGGTCGAGCCAGCGCACGCCGCGCTCGCGGTCGATGCCGTAGACGCCGAATCGGGGCGTGTACGTGCCCCACTCGTAGTCGTCGGCGAGGGTCCGGTGGTAGTAGCCGCAGACGGGGTGGCCCGCGTCCGCCGCGTCGGCCACCGCGGCCAGGTTGGCCTTGAGGTAGGCGGGCCTGGCCCAGCCGTCCTGGCGGGGCCTGCTGATGCCGCGCTCGACCGCGTTGCACATGCCGTTCCCGGCCACCCACAGGTCGAGTCCGTGTTCGGCGTGCGACGCCAGCCCGCGGCGCAGCCCGTCGGGCGAGGGCGGGTCGTCCCACGGCTTGGGCTCGGGCAGGCGGCGGATGCGATGGGAGGCCACGGGGTCGGAGAAGTCGATGGGGACGACGTCGAGGGTGCGCTCGCACGGGCTGTCGTAGACGGCGGCCACCGTGCGGGGGAAGGCCTGCTCCAGCGGGACGGCGCCCTTGGTCCAGCGGCGCAGGGCCCGTTCGCCCGCGCCGCCCGCGCCGCGGAGGCCGTCGTAGAACTCGGCCCGTCGCCCGGCCAGCCAGGGCTTGAGGTCGTAGCGGCCGATGCCGCGGCTGCGGGCCAGCAGCAGGTCGACCAGCAGCCGGTCCAGTTCGTAGAGGGAGAGGGCGAAGGTGGTGGCGCCGGCCACGGCCTGGGGCTGGCGCTGGTGGATCGCCTCGTAGGCGAGCACGTGGGCGGCCAGCAGGTTGTCGAGGGCCCGGATGGCCCGGGCCGTGTCGAGGCGGCGGCCGGGCGGGAAGCGGCCGAGGACGTACGACTGCACGGCCAAGATGTTGGGCTCGTTGACCGTGATCCAGTGCCGGCAGCGTCCGGAGAAGCGGTCGACGGCCAGCTCGACCCACTGGCGGAAGCGCTCGGGCGAGTCGGGCCGGAGCCAGAAGTCGACGCTCAGCCAGGCCGGGTGGGTGAAGTGGTGGAGGGTGACGAGGGGCTGCATGCCCCGGTCGTGGACGGCGTCGAGGATGGCGTTGTAGCGGTCGATGGCGGCCTCGTCGACCTGGCCGTCGAGGGGCTCGCAGCGGGCCCACTCGATCGACAGGCGGAAGGCGTCGCACGTCAGCTCCTGGGCCTTGTCGAGGGCCCGGGCGAACTGGTTCCAGAAGTCGAGGGCGATGCCCGACGGCTCGACCCGGCCCTCGGCCTCCCACCACGACCAGTTGTTGGCCGGCTCGCCGGGGCCGTTGTAGCCGCCCTCGACCTGGAAGCCCGCGGTGGCCACGCCGAAGCGGAAGCCGGGCGGGAGCATGGCGGGCACTCTTGCATGGCGGCGCGTTTGGATAGAAATTCCTGCGTAAACTCGCGTGGTGATGGCCCGCACCACCCGAGACGGCATCCTGGCCGCACTGAAGCGCCGGGGCGAGGCGCGGGCCGAGGAGCTGGCTTCGTCGTTGGGGGTCACGGTCTCGGCGTTGCGCCAGCACCTGGTCTCGTTGACGGGGGAGGGGCTGGTCGGGCACCGGGAGGTGCGCAGCGGACCGGGCCGGCCCAAGCACTTCTACTCGCTGACCGCGGCGGCCGAGGCGCTGTTCCCCAAGACCTACGACGAGCTGGTGTCGGAGCTGTTGGAGTACGTGTCCGACGAGGACCCGGCCCTGTTGGAGCGGGTGTTCGAGCGGCGCCGGGAGCGGCGGGTCCTGGGGGCGCGGGCCCGGCTGGCCGGGCTGTCGTCGCTGGAGGACAAGGTCGTGGAGCTGGCCCGCATCCTGGACGAGGACGGGTACCTGGCCGAGGTGGTGCCTGCCGAGGCGGCGGGCGCGTTCCGGGTGGTCGAGCACAACTGCGCCATCCTCGGGGTGGCCGCCCGCTACGGACAGGCCTGTACGTCTGAGATCGACTTCATTCGCACCGTGCTGCCCGAGGCCGAGGTCGACCGGGTGTCCCACATCCTGGCGGGCGCCCGCCAGTGCGCCTACGAGATCCGCCCTCGGGCGGGGGGCCGGCGGCGGGCGTCGGTCGTCTGACCTGCGCTGCCCTGACCTGACCCGTTCTTCGGACGTCGAACGCAGCCTGGTGCGGACTGTGCCCAGGACGGGAGTGGGTCAGCCGGGAGAGGGTCAGCCGAGGCCGAGGGCCTCGGCCGCCCGCTCCAGGCGGTCGAGATCCCAAGGCGCCCGCAGGGCCAGGTTCACCTGGTCGGCCCCCGCCTCCACGTACTGCTGCACCCGCTCGGCCACCTCGGCCCCGCCGCCGACCAGCACGCCGGGCCGCACGGCCATGCGCAGGTTGGCGAACTGCTCGGCCACGTCGTCCTCGTCCCGGGCGTACCCGAGGTTGACCGCGCTGCGGATCTCCGAAGGGTCGCGCCCAACCTCCGAGCACCACGAGTGCAGCACGGCCCGCTTCTTGGCGAACTGCTCGGGCGACACGAAGGGCACGTTCCACCCGTCGGCGAACCGGGCCGCGATGCGCAGCGTGCGCTTCTCGCCCCCGCCGCCGATCCACAGGGGCAGCCCGTCCTGCACGGGCCGGGGCTCGTTGGCCGCATCCTCCAACGAGAAGTGACGGCCCGAGAATGTCGTACGCGGCTCCCGCAACAGGCCCCGCACGCACTCGGCCGCCTCCTCCAGCATGTCGAGCCGGGCGCCCACCGGCGGGAAGGGGATGCCGAAGGCCCGGTACTCCACCTCCGACCAGCCCGCGCCCAGCCCGATGTCGGCCCGTCCGCCGGACAGGTGGTCGATGGTGGTGACCGCCTTGGCCAGCACGGCCGGATGCCGGTACCCCACGCAGTACACCAGCGAGCCGACGCGGACCCGCGACGTCGAGCAGGCCAGCGCGGTGTGGGCCGCGACCGCTTCGAGACACGAGGGGTTGCCGGTGAGGTCGGCCGCGTAGAAGTGGTCCCAGATGGAGATCCACCCGAAGCCCAGCGACTCGATGCGCTGCCACAGCTCGACCAGCTCGTCGACGGTCGTGTGCTGTAGCCCGGTGTGCACCCCGAACACGGTCATGGCCGAGAACCTAGCTACTTGACCGATCGGTCAAGAAAGGACAAGCATCGCCGCATGCCCCACGCCACCGCCAACGGGATAACGATCGAGTACGACGAGTTCGGCAGTCCCGAGGACCCCGCCCTGCTGCTGATCATGGGCCTCGGCACCCAGATGATCGCCTGGGACGAGGCGTTCTGCCGCCAACTGGCGGCCGAGGGCTTCCGTGTTGTGCGCTTCGACAACCGGGACGTGGGCCTGTCGCAGAAGATCGAGGACGGGCCCCGGCCCGATGTGCTGGCCGCCATGCAGGGCGACACCTCCAGCGCGGCCTACACACTCGACGACATGGCGGCCGACGCCGGGGGCCTGCTCGACGCGCTCGGCATCGACGCGGCCCACATCGTCGGCGCGTCGATGGGCGGCATGATCGCCCAGACCTTCGCCATCAACTACCCCGAGCGGACGCTGAGCCTGTGCTCGATCATGTCGACCACGGGCGCCCCCACCGCGGGCCAGCCCCACCCCGAGATCATCCCCATCCTCCTCGGCCCCCGCCCCGCGGGCCGCGAGGACGCCATGGACCGGGCCGAGGCCGCGGTGCGGGCCTTCGGCTCCCGGGGCCTGCCGGTCGACTGGGCCGCGGTGCGCGAGCGCGCGGGCCAGTCGTACGACCGCTGCTTCTACCCGATCGGCTTCGCCCGTCAGCTCGTGGCCATCATCGCCTCGGGCGACCGCACCGAGCGGCTCCGACAGCTCGACGTTCCCACCGTCGTCATCCACGGCACCGACGACAAGCTGATCGACCCGTCCGGCGGCGAGGCCACTGCGGCTGCCATCCCCGGGGCCGAGCACATCGTCATCGAGGGCATGGGCCACGACCTGCCCGCCCCGGCCTGGCCCGCCATCGTCGGCGCCATCGTCCGCAACACGGCCCGGGCCGGGGTGGCCCGATGAGCGGCCCGCTCGCGGGCCTGAAGATCGTCGAGATCGCGGGCATCGGCCCCGGCCCCTTCGCGGCCATGCTGCTGGCCGACCTGGGCGCCGACGTGCTCCGCATCGACCGGGCCCAGGCCGTTGGCACACCAACAGACGAGCCGCACTGGGACCTGCTCAACCGGGGCCGGCGCTCGGTGGGCATCGACCTCAAGAACCCCGATGGCGTCGAGACCGTGCTGCGCCTGGCCCAGCAGGCCGACGCCCTCATCGAGGGCTTCCGCCCCGGCGTGGCCGAGCGCCTGGGCATCGGCCCGGACGACTGCCAGGCCCGCAACCCCCGCCTCGTCTACGGGCGCATGACCGGCTGGGGCCAGGACGGGCCCTACGCCTCCGCCGCGGGCCACGACATCAACTACATCGCCCTGGCCGGCGCCCTGCACCCCATCGGCCGGGCGGGCGACCCGCCCGTCCCGCCCCTCAACCTGGTGGGCGACTTCGGAGGCGGCGGGATGCTGCTGGCCTTCGGCGTCGTCTGCGCGCTGCTCGAGGCCAAGACGAGCGGACAGGGCCAGGTGGTCGACGCGGCCATGGTCGACGGGGCCGCCGTGCTCACCACCATGTTCCACGCCTTCCGGCACATCGGGCTGTGGAACGACGAGCGGGGTACCAACCTGCTCGACACCGGCGCCCACTTCTACGAGGTCTACGAGTGCGCCGACGGCGAGCACGTCTCCATCGGCTCCATCGAGCCCCAGTTCTACGCCGAGCTGCGCAGGCTGGCGGGCCTCGACGCCGACGAGTGGGGGGCCCAGATGGACCGCTCCCAGTGGCCCGTCCTCAAGGTCAAGATGGCCGAGGTCTTCAAGCAGAAGACCCGAGCCGAGTGGTGCGAGCTGATGGAGCACACCGACGTGTGCTTCGCCCCGGTGCTGTCGCTGTCGGAGGCGCCGCAGCACCCGCACAACGTGGCCAGGCAGACGTTCGTCGACGTGGCCGGCGTGACCCAGCCCGCCCCCGCGCCGCGGTTCAGCCGCACGCCCGGCGGCGTCGCCCGGCCGCCCGCCCAGCCCGGGCAGCACACGGATGAGGCCCTGGTCGACTGGGGCATCCCGGCCGACGACATCGCCAAGCTCCGGGAGACCGGCGCCGTCAAATAGCCCACCCGCCCCCAGGGTTCTTGCGGCAGCCGGACGCGGCCCCCGCAGCCAGTCGTCGCCAGAACGGAACAAGGGGCCACACCGCGCGAGGATGCAGCCCATGGCGACCGCCGTGTTCTTCCACGCCCACCCCGACGACGAGGCCATCGCCACTGGCGGCACCATGGCCAAGGCGGCGGCCGCGGGCCATCGAGTCGTGCTCGTGTTCGCCACCAAGGGCGAGCACGGCGAGGTCGAGGACGGCTTCCTCGACCCGGGCGAGGAGCTGTGGCAGCGCCGTATGCAGGAGGCGGAGGCGTCGGGCAAGGTGCTGGGGGCGCAGCGGGTCGAGTTCCTGGGCTACACCGACAGCGGCATGGTCGACACGCCCGAGAACAACGCCCCCGAGTCCTTCTGGCAGGCCGACGTGGACGAGGCTGCGCAGAAGCTGGCCCGCATCCTGGAGGAGGAGCAGGCCGACGTCCTCACCATCTACGACCCCAACGGCAACTACGGCCACCCCGACCACATCCAGGTCCACCGGGTGGGCGCCCGGGCGGGCGAGCTGGCCAAGACGCCCAAGGTCTACGAGGCCACCATCGACCGCGACTACATCCGCGCCCTCATCGCCCAGGCGGCCGAGATGGGCCTGTCGCCCGCGGGCGACGGCAGCCCCCCGCCCGACCCGGAGGAGTTCAACATGGGGATGCCGGGCGAGCTCATCACCACCCGGGTCGACGTGCGCGACCACTTGGGCGAGAAGCGCCAGGCCATGCGGGCCCATGCCAGCCAGATCTCGGAGACCTCCTTCTTCCTGGCCATGCCCGAGCCCGCCTTCGAGGCCGCGTGGGGCATCGAGTTCTACATCCTGCGCGGCGTGCCCAAGGAGACGGAGGAGACCGACCTGTTCGAGGGGGTCGGTTGAGCAGGCTGTACCTCGTCCGCCACGGGGAGGCGGCGGCGGGCTGGCATGAGGACCACGATCCAGGCCTGAGCGAGCGGGGCCGACGGCAGGCCGAGTCGGTCGCCGTGGAGCTGGCCCCTCTTGGCCCCCTGCCCATCGTGGCCAGCCCCCTGCGCCGCACCCAGGAGACGGCCGCCCCCCTCGCCGCCGCGTGGGGCGTCGCCCCCCGGCTCGACCCGGACGTGGCCGAGCTGCCGTCGCCCACCGACGACCTGGCCGAGCGGGGCGCCTGGCTCATGGACCTGTTCGCCACCGCCTGGGACGACTGGCCGCCAGGCCTCCAGGCCTGGCGCGGCCGCATCCCCCAGACGCTGCGGGCCCTCGCCGGGGCCGGCACCGATGCGGTCGTCTTCACCCACTTCGTCTTCATCGCCCACGCGGCCGGGGACCCGGCCTATCAGCCCGACTACTGCTCGGTCACCGTGCTGGATGGGAACGGCGGGCTGGATGGGAACGGCGGGCTCGACGGGAACGGCGGGCTCGACGTGGTGCAGCGGGGCCGCGCCCGCGAGACGCCCGTCCTGTGAACACGCCGCTCACCCCGCTCGACTTCTTGGAGCGGGCCCGCCGCATCTACGCCGACCTGGAAGGGGTCACCGAAGGCGCCCGGCGGCTGACCTATGGCGAGTATGCGGCCCGCTGCCACCGGTTGGCCCACGCGCTGAGGAGGGACCTGCGCATCCGGCCCGGCGACCGCGTCGCCTACCTGTGTGGCAACACCCTTGAACTGCTGGAGGCCTACTACGGGGTGGTGCTGGCGGGCGGCGTGCTCACCCCCCTCAACGTGCGCCTCGGGCCCTACGAGATGCAGCAGATCCTGGACGACTGCGAGCCCGCCGCCCTGTTCGCCCACCCTTCGTATGAAGCGGTGGCCGACGACCTGCTGCCCCGCAGGCGGGTCGATCTCGGCCCGTCGTACGAGGCCATGCTGGCGGCCCAGCCCGACACGCCCTTCGAGCCCGAGCCCTTCGACGAGGACGACGTGTGCGAGCTCTTCTACACGAGCGGCACTACCTCGTCGCCCAAGGGGGCCATGCTCACCCACCGGGCGCTGGCCACCCATGCGGTGGACAGCGCGCTGACCCTCGGCCTGTCGCACCGGGATGTGATCCTCCACACCATCGCCCTCTTCCACGTGAACGGGTGGGGCACGCCCCACTACGTGACCGCCCTCGGCGCCCGGCACGTCCTCATCGACAAGTTCGAGCCGGCCGAGGTGCTGCGCCTGGTGGAGGAGGAGGGCGTGACCCGGCTGTCGCTGGTGCCCACCATGGCCGCGTCGATCGTGGTCCACCCCGAGGCCCGCACCCGGGACCTGTCGTCGCTGGTGCAGGTGACGGTGGGCGGCGCGGCCACCCCGCCCGACCTGCTGGTGGAGATGGAGGGGGTGTTCGGCTGCGAGGTGATGTGCGGGTACGGCCTGACCGAGAGCAGCCCGCAGTTGACCAAGGCCGTCACCCTGCGCTCGCACGACGGGCTGGCGCTGGAGGAGCGGCGCAGGCGCAACGCCACGACCGGGCTGCCCAACGTGGGTGTGGACCTGCGGGTGTTCGACGACGACGACGCCGAGGTGCCGTGGGACGGCCACGCGGTGGGGGAGGTCTGCGTCCGGTCGAACCACGTGATGGCGGGCTACTGGGAGAAGCCCGAGGAGACCGAGGCCGCGCTGCGGGGCGGGTGGCTGCGCACCGGCGACCTGGCCACCGTGGACGCCGAGGGCTACGTCACCATCGTCGACCGCAAGAAGGACATCATCATCAGTGGGGGCGAGAACGTCTCGTCGGTCCAGGTCGAGGCGGTGCTGGCGTCGCACCCTTCGGTGTTCGAGGTGGCGGTGGTGGGCATGCCCGACGAGAAGTGGGGCGAGGTGCCCCGGGCCTTCGTGTCGCTGCGGCCTGGCGCAGCCCCGGCGAGCGAGGCCGAGTTGATCGAGTGGGTGCGGGACCGGCTGGCCCACTTCAAGGCGCCCAAGCGCATCGACTTCCGGGCCGATCTGCCCAAGGGCGGCACCGGCAAGATCCTCAAGGCCGAGCTGCGCAAGGAGTCCCTATGACGCGGAGCGGGGCGTGGACCCACACCGGCTACACCCAGAAGATCGTCTTCGGCACCGACACGGTCGACCGGCTGGGCGAGCTGGTCAAGGAGCTGGGCGGCCGCCGGGTGCTGCTGGTCACCACCGCGGGCCGGCGCCAGAGCGAGGCGGGGGAGCGGGTGGTGCGCGCCCTCGGCCGCAGCCTGGCCTCGGTGTTCGACGGCGTGCGCTCCCACGTCCCCACCTCGGCCATGCGCGCCGCCCTCCAGCAGGCGGGGGACGACAACGCCGATCTCATCGTGAGCTTCGGCGGCGGCTCGTGCGCCGACCTGGCCAAGGCGGTGTGCTTCTTCACCGAGCAGCAGGCGGGCATGCCCGGCCAGAGTTACGCCGACAAGCCCATGCTCCCGCACATCTCGGTGCCCACCACCTACTCGGGGGCCGAGCTCACGCCCTTCTTCGGCATGACCGACGAGGCCACCCGCCAGAAGCAGGGCGCGGGCGGCCCGACCGTGGCCCCGGTGGCCGCCGTGTACGACCCCACCGTCACCCTCGACACCCCCGCCCGGGTGAGCGCCGAGACGGGCATGAACTGCCTGGCCCACGGCGTGGAGTGCGCCTACTCGCCCGCACGCACCCCCGAGGCCGAGGCCGTCGCCCTGGCCTGCATCGAGCGGGTGGCCTGGGCCCTGCCCCAAGTGGTGGACGAGCCCGACGACCTGGCCGCCCGCACGGCCATGCTCGAAGGGGCCGCTCTGGGCGGGCGCTGCCTGCAGAACGCGGGCATGGGCGTGCACCACGGCCTGGCCCAGGTGCTGGGCGGGCGCACTGGCGTTCCCCACGGCCTGGTCAACGCGCTGTTGCTGGCCCACGCCCTGCGCTTCACGGCTGAGGCCGTGCCCGCCGAGGCCCACCGGATCGGCACCGCGTTGGGCGACCCGGACGACCCCGCGGGCGCCGTCGACCGGCTGCGCGAGCGGCTCGGCCTGCCCGCAGGCCTGGGCCAGTGCGGGGTCGACAAGGAGGAGCTGGACGTGGTGGCCCGGCTGGCCATGGACAACCGCAATGTCGGCAACAACCCCCGCCCGGTGAGCGAGGAAGACGCCCGGGCCATCCTGGAGGCGGCTTTTTAGATGCAGTTCACCGAGGACCACCAGACGTTCCGCAAGGCGGCCCGGGCCGTGCTGGAGCGGGAGATCCCGCCCCACTTCGACGAGTGGGAGCGCCAGGGGGCCTTCCCGGCCCACGACGTGTTCAAGAAGCTGGGCGAGGCCGGGCTGCTGGGCCTCGAGTACGACCCCGCCTACGGCGGGCAGGGGGCCGATCATTCGTACACGGTCATCCTCGGCGAGGAGCTGGGGCGGCTGCACGCGGCGGGGGTCTCGATGGCGGTCACGGTGCAGACCGACATGGCCACGCCGTCGCTGCACCGGTTCGGCTCGCCCGAGTTGAAGGAGCAGTACCTGGCGCCCGCCATCCGGGGCGAGATGGTCACGTCGATCGCGGTGACCGAGCCCGACGCCGGGTCCGACGTGGCCGCGCTGCGCACCCGGGCCGTGCGCGACGGCGACGAGTGGGTCATCAATGGGACGAAGCTCTACATCACCTCGGGCACGCAGTCCGACTGGCTGTGCCTCTTGGCCCGCACGTCGGACGAGGGCGGCTTCCGGGGCATGTCGCAGATCATCGTGCCCACCACCACGCCGGGCTTCTCGGTGTCGCGCAAGCTGGACAAGCTGGGCAACCGCTCGTCGGACACGGCCGAGCTCTCGTTCGTCGACGTGCGGGTGCCGGTGGCCAACACCATCGGCGAGGTGGGGCAGGGCTTCCGCCAGCAGATGGCCCAGTTCCAGAACGAGCGCATGATCGCCGCGTACACGGCGGTGGGCGCCATGGAGATGGCGCTGGCCAAGACGGCCGAGTACCTGAAGGAGCGCCAGGTGTTCGGGGCGCCCCTGCTCGACAACCAGTACCTCCAGTTCCGGCTGGCCGAGCTGTCGGCCGAGCTCGACCTGCTGCGGCACTACAACTACGCCTGCGCCGAGGCCTACATCCGGGGGGACGACACCACCCGGTTCGCCACCATCGCCAAGCTCAAGGCGGGCAGGCTCAACCGGGAGGTGGCCGACTGGTGCCTCCAGTTCCACGGCGGGGTCGGGTACATGGAGGAGACGTGGACGGCGCGGTATTTCCGCGACTCGCGGCTTTTGTCGATCGGCGGCGGGGCCGACGAGGTGATGCTGCGGGTCCTCGCCCGCCTCAACGGCTGGGGCTGAGGGACCACACGCGCTCAGGGTCGGCTTTCAGCGAGCCGACAGTAACTCCAACATGACTGAGGAAGAGCCCCAGCTCAGGGCGGTCGCGCCCATCGGCGAAGCACTCGTCGCCGCGGGCGTGGTCTCGTCCGATGACGTGGACTCGGCCCTGGCCGAGCAGCGCGTCACGCGCGAGCGCCTGGGCGACATCCTCGTGCGCCGAGGGGCAGTGAGCTCGGCCGACTTCGTCCGCATCCTGGCCCAGCAGTTCGGCATCCGCTTCATCGACCTGGCCGACTACGTGCCCGACCCCGCCGCGGGCCGCCTCATCCCCGAGCACTTCGCCCGCCGCTTCCAGGCCGTCGGCCTCTTCTTCGAACTGGGCAAGCTGGTGGTGGCGATGGCCAACCCGGCCGACGTCTTCGCCCTCGACGACATCCGCACCCTCACGGGCCGCGACATCATGCCCGCCATGGCCGTGCCCGACCAGGTCGACGCGGCCATCGACCGCCTCTTCCGGGCCGGCTTCCGGGCCGACGACGAACTCGTCGCCGCAGCCACCGAGTTCAACCTCAGCGTGGTCGACAACGGCGACGGGGAGAAGGACGAGGAGGACGAGGGGCCGGTCGTCCGCTTCGTGCACGAGATCATCGCCCGGGCCGTGAACGAGGGCGCGTCCGACCTCCACGTGGAGCCGACGCGGGGCGAGCTGCGCATCCGCTTCCGGGTCGACGGCGTGCTGCGCGACATCATGGCCGTGCCCCGACCGCTCCAGCCCCGCATCGCCAGCCGCATCAAGATCATGGCCGAGATGGACATCGCCGACCGGCGGGCCCCGCAGGACGGCCGGGCCACCATGGTGATCGACGGCCGCCGGGTCGACATCCGGGTCGTCAGCTTCCCCACCACCAACGGCGAGGCCGTGGTCCTGCGGCTCCTCGACAAGACCGGGATGGTCCTCGACATCGGCAAGCTCGGCTTCCGCCCCGAGGTGCTCGACCGGTACCAGGAGTGCTGCCGCCAGTCCACCGGCGCCATCCTCGTGACCGGCCCGACGGGCTCGGGCAAGTCGACCACGCTCTATGCCACCCTCCAGGAGATCAGCGGGCCGGAGCGCAACATCATCACCATCGAGGACCCGGTCGAGTACGAGCTCGACGGCATCAAGCAGGTCCAGATCGAGAACAAGGCGGGCGTCTCGTTCGCCTCGGCCCTGCGCTCCCTGCTGCGGGCCGACCCCGACATCATCATGGTGGGCGAGGTTCGCGACCAGGACACGGCCCGGCTGGCCATCGACGCCGCCCTCACCGGCCACCTCGTCCTCACCTCGCTCCACACCAAGAGCGCGGCGGCCACGCCCGCCCGCCTGGTGAAGATGGGGATCGAGCCCTTCCTGGTGACCTCCTCCCTCCAGTGCACGCTGGCCCAGCGCCTGGCCCGTCGGCTGTGCGACCGCTGCAAGCAGGCGGCCAAGCCCGCGGCGGCCGACCTGGCCCGCCTGGGCTGGACCGAGGCCGACGCCGAGAGCGTGGGCGAGCTGGGCACGACGGGCTTCTTCCGGGCCGTGGGGTGCAGCTACTGCAAAGGGGCGGGCTACATCGGCCGCTTCGCCCTCCACGAGGTCATGCCCATCACCGAGGCGGTGGCCGACGCCATCTGCGCCTTCGCCCCGCCCAGCGTGGTGGAGGCTCTGGCCATGGACGACGGCATGGTCCCCCTGCGGCGGGACGGGCTGCGCAAGGCAGCGGCCGGGCTGACCACGCTGGAGGAGCTCCAGCGGGTCGTCGGCTAACAGCGGGCTGCGCTCAGCGCCGCTTCTCCCAGAGCTTCTCGACCAGCCGACGCTGCTCCTCGTCGAACCACGGCGGCTCACCGGCCCGCAGGTTGGCCCGGGCGTGGCCCACGTCGCTGGTGGCCGGGATCACCACGCTGACCCGCCGGTCCGACAGGGCCCACTTCAACACTGCCTCGGCCCACGTCTCCACGCCCAAGGCGGCCAGCTCCGACGGGCCTGGTCCCCGGCCCAGCCCGCCGCTGCCGAGGGGCCGCATCACCAGCACGCCGAGGCCCAGCTCCTCGGCCAACGGGAGGATGCGGTCTTCGACCTCGCGCTCGTCGGGGTTGTACGGGATCTGCACGGCCTGGACCCGGCCGGTGCGCATCACCGCCTCCAGCTCGACGAAGGCCGACGCCTGCCAGTGGGTGGCGCCCAGGAGGCCGATGCGCCCGGCCTCGCGCTCGGCCTCCATCCAGTCGAGGTGGGCCTGCCACAGCAGCAGGTTGTGCACCTGCTCCAACTCGACCCGTCCGCCGAAGAAGCCGAGCTGGTCGGCGAACTGGCGCCGTCCCTCCTCCACCGAACCGGCCCAGACCTTGGTGGCCACCCACGCCTCGCCCCGCCTGGCCAGGTCGGCTAGGGCCTGTCCCAGCCTGCGCTCGGCCTGGCCGTACATGGGCGACGAGTCGAACACGCGGGCCCCGCCGTCGAGCATGGCCTCGGCCACGGCCGGGATGTCGGACACCTGCCACGTGCCCAGCCCCACGACGGGGAGGGAGAGGCCGGTGCTCCCGAAGGGCCGAGACTCCACCACGGTCTAATACCCGTACCCGCCCGTCGACGAACTGCTCGAGGAGCTGGGCCCGGCCGTGTCGCCGTCCTTCAAGTACACCGCGCCCTGCATGCCCGACGACTGGTGGAACCGGCAGTACCAGACGAGCACGCCGGTGGCC
>DASYMT010000011.1:0-4471 GCA_036008925.1 Acidimicrobiales bacterium
GAGCTGGCCGGGGCCGTGGTAGGTGACGTCGCCGCCGCGGTCGGCGCGCACAAGCTCAGCGCCGACCGACGCCGGCGGCACGAGCACGTTCCGGAGGTCGGCGCGCACGCCGAGCGTGTAGACGTGCGGGTGCTCGAGCAGCAGGAGGTGGTCGTCGGACCCGGCGAACAGGGCGTGCTGGAGGGCGTGGGCGTCCTGGTAGCGGGCCCGGCCCAGCCAGCGCACCCGCAGCGGCCCAGGTCCCGACGACGCCGGCACTACAGCTCCTGCGCCCAGTCCCGGGTCTCGATGATCTCCTTGACCTTGGCCAGGAAGGCCGAGGCGTAGGCCCCGTCCACGGCCCGGTGGTCGAACGACAGGGCCAGGATGCCCACCGGGTGGATGGCGATCGAGTCGCTGCCGTCGGAGGCGGTGACCACCACCGGCTTCTTCTTGATCCCGTCGGTTGAGAGGATGGCGATCTGGGGCTGGTTGATGACCGGAGCGGTGATGAACGTGCCGAACGGGCCCGGGTTGGTGAGGGTGAAGGTGCCGCCCGAGATCTCGTCGGCGGCCAGGCGCTTGGAGCGGGCCCGGTTGGCCAGGTCGCTGATCTCCCGGGCGATGGCCCGCAGGCGCTTGCCGTCGGCGTCGCGCACCACGGGGGCGAGCAGGCCCTCGAAGTTGAGGTCGACGGCGATGCCCAGGTTCACGTAGCGGTGGACGATGAGCTCGTCGGTGCCCACCGAGGCGTTCATCTTGGGGAACTCGCGGATGGCGTCGACCACGGCCCGGGAGATGAAGGGCAGGTAGGTGAGGCTGAAGCCCTCCTCCTCCTTGAACGAGTCCTTCAGCGCGGACCGCGCCTTGTCCACCGCGTTGTAGTCGGTCTCGATGGCCACCAGCGTGTGGGCCGACGTGGCCTTGGACCGCACCATGTGCTCGGCCGTGCGCTTGCGGATGTTGGAGAAGGCGATGACCTCGTCCCGCTCGCCCGCGGCCACGGCCGCGATGGGCTGCGGGGCAGGCGCGGGGGCAGGCGGCGCCGTGGGCTGGGGCCGGGGGGCCTCAGGCGCCCGCTGCGGCTGAGACTGCGGCTGGGACTGCTGCGGCTGGGCCTGTGCCGCGGGAGCCGGTGCGGGCGTGGGGCTCGGCGCGGGCTCCGGGGTCGTGTCGACGGGCCCGGCGGGGGCCTCCTGGGGGGCGGGCTGCGCCTGGCCGCCGCGGGTGTCGATAAGGGCCAGCACATCGGTACGCGTGATGCGCCCGCCTGCGCCCGTGCCCTCGATCTCGTCGGGGTTGAGGTTGTGTTCGGCGATAAGCCGGCGCACCACCGGCGACAGCACCCGGCCGTCGCCTCCCCCGCCGCCTGGACGGGCCGGGGGGCGCTCGTCGGCTGGACGGGTGCCCGCGCCCGACGGGGCGGCCGGGGACTCGTCCACCTCCAGCGACTGCTGGCCCGCGGCACTGCCCTCGGCTGCCTCGTCCTCGGCTGCATCGCTGTCGGCTGCGTCGCCCTCGCCGCCCAGGTCGGGGTCGCCGGGGGGCTCGTCGGCGGGCTGCTGCTCGGGCTCCTCGGCCGCGGCCGCCTCGTGCGCCTCGGCCTCAGGGGCGGGCGCGGACCCGCCCTCGGGCGGCCCGTCGGAGATGACCGCCAGACGGGCGCCCACGTCGGCCGTCTCCCCCTCCTGCACGAGGATCTCGGACAGATACCCCGAGGTGGGCGACGGGACTTCTGAGTCGACCTTGTCGGTGGAGACCTCGAAGAGGACCTCGTCCTCGGCCACCTTGTCGCCGACCTGCTTGGCCCATCGGGTGATGGTCCCCTCGGTGACGGTCTCCCCCAGTTGCGGCATGGTGATGTCGGCCATCAGGCGTGCAGTCCTCTCCCGGTCAGCGCCAGCACGGTCTCCCCGAAGACCTCGGAGAGCGTGGGATGCGGTTGGATGAACTGGGCCACCTCGTCGGGCGTGGCCTCCCAGTTCACGGCCAGATAGCCCTGGCCCAGTTGCTCGGTGACCCACGGGCCCACCATGTGCACGCCGAGGATGCGACCGGCCTTGCCGTCCGCCAGCTTCTCGGCGATCACCTTCACCATGCCCTCGGGCTCGCCCACGATGAGGGCCCGGCCGTTGCCCACGAACGGGTCCTTCTTGGCCAGCACCTCGTAACCCGCCTCCACCGCCGCGTCCTCGGACAGGCCCACGAAGGCGACCTCGGGGTGGCAGTAGATGCACCACGGCACCTTGGCGTAGTCGACAGGGATGGGGTCCTCGCCGAGGATGTCCTTGACGGCCACGATGGCCTCGGCGAAGCCGATGTGGGCCAACTGCGGGGTGGCCACGAGGTCGCCCACCGCGTACACGCCGGGCTCGCCCGTGCGCATGCGCTCGTCGACGGCCACGAAGCCCCGCTGGTCGACCTGCACGCCGGTGCCGCTGTCGATGAGGCCGTCCGACAGGGGCCGGCGCCCGACCGACACCACCACCGCGTCGACGGTGATCTGCTCGCCCTCGCCGAACTTCACCGTGGTCTGGTGGTCGCCCGGCTCGTGGCCGTGGACCTGCACGCCGAGCTTGACGTCGATGCCCCGCTTCTTGAACGACTTGGCCACCACGTCGACCACGTCCTTGTCGCAGCCGGGCAGCAGCTTGGGCAGGGCCTCGAGGATGGTGACCTGCACGCCGAGGTCGCTCATCATGGAGGCGAACTCGCACCCGATGGCCCCGCCGCCGATGACCACGGCCGAGGTAGGGAGCTTGTCGAGGGCCAGCACTTCGTCAGACGTCATGACGAATCTGCCGTCGGCCTCGAAGCCGGGGATGGTGCGGGGCACGGAGCCCGCGGCCAGGATGACGTGCTTGGCCTTCAACTCGGTGCCGTCGTCCACCCGCACAAGCTTGTTGGCGTGCAAACGGCCCGTCCCCTGGACGGTGGTGATCTTGCGCCGCTTCATCAGGCCCTGGAGGCCCTTCCAAAGCTGGTCGACCACCTTCTGCTTGCGCTGCTGGCTGCTGGCGAAGTCGACCCCGGGCTGCTCGGCCAGCACGCCGAACTCCTTGGCCCCGGCCACCGTGCGGAAGACGTGGGCCGTCTCCAGGAACTCCTTGGCCGGGATGCACCCCCGGTGGAGGCACGTGCCGCCCACCTTGTCCTTCTCGACGACGGCGATGTGCAGGCCCGCGTTGGCGCCGTAAAGCGCCGCCGCATACCCACCCGGGCCGCCGCCGATGACGACGACATCGAATTCCTCGGCCATGGGCCGTCAGACTAACGGGCTACTGCGTCTTCATTAACTGGAGGAAGAACACGCCTCCGGCCAAAAGGATCACAAGCCCGGTGACCATCGCCGCGATGACCAGCTTGTGCGTCTTCATCGGGGCAATTGCCGCCTGCCCGCGAAGCCGGCCTCGGGCGCGTGCCACCAGTCGATGGTGTCCTCGTCGGTCTTCCAACACAGGAAGTACACGTCGCCATCGTCGCCCACCGAGGGGAAGTCGACCAACCCGTTGGCCAGTTGGCGCAGGATCACGCCGCTCTCCTCCAGCTCGGCCAGGGCCGACTCGACCGTGCCCAGCAGCTCGCGCACCCGGGGCAGGTAGTCCCTCGCCTCTTCGACCGTCCAGAACCGCATACGCCGGTACGCTAGGGGGGTTCCACCCCAGCCAGGGGAGCTCGGCGTACCGGGCTGAGAGGCGGGCATGCGGCCCGCGACCCTCTGACAGGCCCGGTAATGCGGGCCGAAGGAGCGCACCATGCAGGACCCGTTGGTCATCGCCGGCCGGACGTTCCAGTCCCGCCTGTTCCTCGGCACCGGCAAGTTCCCCTCGAACGCCGTGCTGCGCGACACCGTCGCGGCCTGCGGGACCGAGATGGTCACCGTGGCCCTGCGGCGGGTCGACTCGTCCGCGTCGGAGGACATCCTCGACGCGCTGGACCTGTCCGTCTTGCAGCTCCTGCCCAACACCAGCGGGGCGGTCGACGCCGACGAGGCCGTGCGGCTGGCCCGCCTGGCCCGGGCGGCCGAGCTGCCGTCGTGGGTCAAGCTCGAAGTGACCCCCGACCCCCGCTATCTGCTGCCCGACCCGGTGGAGACGCTGCGGGCGGCCGAGGTGCTGGTGCGCGAGGGCTTCACCGTGCTGCCCTACTGCCCGGCCGACCCGGTGCTGTGCAAGCGGCTGGAGGAGGCGGGGTGCGCCACCGTCATGCCGCTGGGGTCGTGGATCGGGTCAAACCAGGGGCTTCGAACCCGGGGTGCCCTGGAGATCATCGTGGAGCAGGCCCTGGTGCCGGTGGTGGTCGACGCCGGGATCGGCGCGCCCTCGCAGGCGGCCGAAGCCATGGAGTTGGGCGCGGCCGCCGTCTTGGTCAACACCGCCATCGGGACGGCGGGCGACCCGGTGGCCATGGGCCGGGCGTTCGCGCAGGCCGTGTCGGCTGGGCGGGCCGCCTTTGTGGCCGGGCTGGCCGCGGTGCGGTCGGACGCGTCGGC
>DASYMT010000012.1:0-5690 GCA_036008925.1 Acidimicrobiales bacterium
GAAGGTGCCTGCGGTGTTGAAGGTGAGCGCCTTGGACTGGCCCGGGGCGAGGCCGCCGGTGTCGAAGGTGCCCGCGTCGTCCACCGCGCTGTGGGTGTTCTGGCCCGTGTTCGTCCACACCACCCGGTCGCCCGCCTGCACGGTGACGCTGCCGGGGGTGAAGCTGAAGTCCTTGATGGTCACGGCGTGGTCGGCCGCGGCGGCGGGCCAGGCCCCCAGGGCGAGGGCGGCCAACGCGGCGAGGGGGGCCAGGGCGAGGGCGGCGGCGAGGGCGGGCGTCGGCCGGACAGGGCGCACTCGGGCATTCTGCTCGCCCGCTTCTGCTTATCTTCGCGAACGCCCCGTGACCAGGGGGTTTTGGACCCCTGAATCATTGACAGCCATGAAACTACGGTGTTGTAATTATCCAGCATCTCGTGGCCCCCTCGGGGGACGGCGGGTCGCACACACAAGATGTTGTGGTGGGTAGATTTGCACCGCACAAGACGAATGGGAAGGGATCCCAACATGGCCATTGCACCCGAGCGCATGGGAATCGGCATCCGACGCCACTTCACCACCGAAGGCGTCGACCCCTACGACGAGGTGCAGTGGGAGCGGCGGGACGCCCGGATCACCAACTTCCGGGACGGCACCGTGGCCTTCGAGCAGCTCGACGTCGAGGTGCCCGCGGGCTGGAGCCTGAACGCCACCAACATCTTGGCCCAGAAGTACTTCCGGGGCTCGCTCGACACGGCGGAGCGGGAGCGCTCGCTGCGCCAGGTGGTGGACCGGGTGGTCGACACCATCACCGGCTGGGGCGTGAAGGACGGCTACTTCGTGGACCGGGCCGAGGCCGAGGCCTTCCGGGCCGAGCTCAAGCACCTGGTCGTCAACCAGAAGGCCGCGTTCAACTCGCCGGTGTGGTTCAACATCGGGGTCAAAGGCGTGCCCCAGCAGGCCAGCGCCTGCTTCATCCTGTCGGTGGACGACAAGATGGACTCGATCCTCAACTGGTACGTCGAGGAGGGCACGATCTTCAAGGGCGGCTCGGGGGCGGGCATCAACCTGTCCCGCATCCGCTCGTCGCACGAGCCGCTCCAGGGCGGCGGCACCGCCTCCGGGCCCGTCAGCTTCATGCGGGGGGCCGACGCGTCGGCCGGGACCATCAAGTCGGGGGGCAAGACCCGCCGGGCGGCCAAGATGGTCATCCTCAACGCCGACCACCCGGACATCGAGGACTTCATCTGGTGCAAGGCCATCGAGGAGCGCAAGGCCCGGGCCCTGCGCGACGCCGGGTTCGACATGGACCTGGACGGCAAGGACAGCCACTCGATCCAGTACCAGAACGCCAACAACTCGGTCCGGGTCACCGACGAGTTCATGCAGGCCGTGCTCGACGACGCCGACTGGCACCTGCGGGCGGTGACCGACGGCGAGGTGGTGCAGACGGTCAGGGCCCGCGAGCTGTTCCGCCAGATCGCCAAGGCCACGTGGGAGTGCGCGGACCCGGGCATGCAGTTCGACACCACCATCAACCGGTGGCACACCGCGGCCAACACGGGCCGCATCAACGGGTCCAACCCGTGCTCGGAGTACATGCACCTCGACAACTCGGCGTGCAACCTGGCCTCGCTGAACCTGCTGGCCTTCCACACCGAGGACGGCGTGTTCGACGTGGAGGGCTTCCAGGCCGCCACCCAGGTCGTGTTCACGGCCCAGGAGATCCTGGTGGGCAACGCCGACTACCCCACCACGTCGATCGCCGAGACGTCGCGCCGGTTCCGCCAGCTCGGCATCGGCTACGCCAACCTGGGCGCGCTGCTCATGGCCCAGGGCATGGCCTACGACTCGGACGAGGGGCGGGCCCTGGCCGGGGCCATCACCGCCCTGCTCACCGGCGAGTCGTACGCCACCTCGGCCCGCACCGCGGCGCGCATGGGGCCGTTCGCCGGGTACGCCCAGAACGCCGAGCACATGAACCGGGTGCTGAGCATGCACCGCGACGAGGTGGCCAAGATCGACGAGGAGCTGGTGCCCACCGACCTGCTCTCGGCCGCCCAGGAGGCGTGGGACACGGCGGTGGAGCTGGGCGAGCTGTACGGGGTGCGCAACTCGCAGGCGTCGGTGCTGGCGCCCACCGGGACCATCGGCCTGTTGATGGACTGCGACACCACCGGCATCGAGCCCGACCTCGGCCTGGTCAAGATGAAGAAGCTGGTGGGCGGGGGCAACATGTCGATCGTCAACCAGACGGTGCCGCGGGCCCTGCGCAAGCTGGGCTACTCGGCCACGCAGGTGGCCGAGATCGTGGCCTACATCGACGAGCACAAGTCGATCCTGGGCGCGCCGCACCTGGCCGCCGAGCACGTGTCGGTGTTCGCCTGCTCGATGGGCGACAACACCATCCACTACCTGGGCCACGTGAAGATGATGGCGGCGGTGCAGCCGTTCATCTCCGGCGCCATCTCCAAGACCATCAACATGCCGGAGGAGGCCACGGTCGAAGACGTCGAGGCGCTGCACATCGACGCGTGGCGGATGGGCCTCAAGGCGGTGGCCATCTACCGGGACAACTGCAAGGTGGCCCAGCCCCTGTCGACGGTGAAGAAGACCGTGGCCCCGCGGTCCGAGGCCGAGGCCCACGACGCCGAGCTGGCCGAGAAGGTGGCCAAGCTGGAGCAGGCGCTGGCCAACCAGACCACCGTGGTCGTCAAGCAGCCCATCCGGGAGCGCCTGCCCCGGCAGCGGCGGTCGCGCACGTACCACTTCCGGGTGGCCGACTGCGACGGGTACTTCACCGTGGGCGAGTACGAGGACGGCCGGGCGGGCGAGCTGTTCCTCAAGGCGTCCAAGCAGGGCTCGACGCTGGCCGGGATCCTCGATGCGTTCTCGATCTCGATCTCGCTCGGGCTCCAGCACGGCGTGCCGCTGCGCACGTTCGTGGAGAAGTACACCAATATGCGCTTCGAGCCCGCGGGCATGACCGACGACCCCGACCTGCGCATCGCCACGTCGCTGGTCGACTACGTGTTCCGCCGCATGGCCGTCGACTACATCTCGGCCGAGGAGCGCATGGAATTGGGCATCCAGACCTCGTCGGAGCGCACGCAGCCCACGCTGCCCGGGGTGGAGGAGGCGGTGACGCCCGCCGAGCGGTTCGTGGACTCGCCCCTCTCGCCGTCGGGCGTGGCGGCCGAGCAGGCAGCCGCCAGGAACGCTGAGGCGGTCATCGACGGGCGGGCCGCAGGGACCGAGAACGCCCCGCTGTGCTACTCGTGCGGCAACACCATGCAGCGGGCCGGGTCGTGCTACGTGTGCGGGAGCTGCGGCTCCACCAGCGGCTGCTCCTAACGCCTTCCGCCTTCCGCCCACCCTTTCGCCGTCTGGAGGACATAGCCCCGCGAAAACACGCGCTCTGTCCTCCAGAGCGGCGTTTTCTTCAGAGCGGCGCGCACAATCCGGGGCACAGCCGGTGTTCAATGAGCGCCGATGCGAAGGCGGCCGCTGCTCACCCTCCCCCCGTGGCGGCGGGCCCCCGCGCTGCTGGCCCGATCGCCCGGCGTGCTGGCCGCCATCGCGGGCGCGGGCTTCCTCCTCAGCCTGGCCGTGGCCTCGCGCCCTGTCTTCCTGGGCTCGGCCGCCAGCGCGGCCGTCGACAGCGACATCACCGAGGGCTGCCGCTACGAGGTCGGCCTGCGGGTCACCACCGGCCGCATCCGCCGGGCGGCGGAGGCCGACCAGGCAGACGTGGCCCGCATCCCGCTCCGCACCCGGATGCTCACCCAGGCGGCGCGGGGCGACGGCGTCCAGCCCCTGATCACCACCGTCTCAGCGGGCAACGGCGAGCTGGTCACCGCCCAGGGCGAACAGGGCCAGGGCGTGGTCCAGCTCTTCAGCCGTACCGGCGCCTTCACCCAGGTCCACGTGCGAGCCCAGGACCCCGGCGTCCAGGCCGCCCACGACGGCCTCTGGGTCCCCGACACCACCGCCGCCCTCCTCCACATCGCCCCCGGCCAGACCGTCGACCTCGACATGGGCAACGGCCATGTCGTGCCCACCCGCATCGCGGCCGTGTTCGACGACCTCACCTACGTCGAGCGCCCGCGCTTTTGGTGCAGCATGTACCGCTCCTTCGAGCCCCTCGGCTCCAACCCCCTGCCCCCGGTGGCCCTGGCCGACCAGGGCACGCTGCTGCGCCTGCTCGGGCAGTCGAGCCGCCGCCCGCCCTCCGTCATGTACGAGGTCCCCCCGGCCGACGGGCTGAGCGTGCCCCGGGCCCAGGGCCTGGCCGACCGGCTCAACCGGGTCTTCGACGACCTCCAGAACGACGGGCCGTTCGCCCAGAGGTTCGGCTTCGAGGACGGGCTCCAGACCCACATGGCCCTGCCCGGCACCATCGACCACGCCCACCTGGTGGCCCGCCAGGTCCGCACCACGGCCGACACGGTCGGCGCCGCCAGCACCGCCATCGCCCTGGTCGCGGTGGCCGGGGCGGGCTTCTTCTGGGTCGACCGGCGACGGGCCGAGGTGGCGCTCCTCCTGGCCAAGGGCGTCAGCCCCAGTGCGATCGCGGCCAAAGCGGCCCTGGAGTCGGCGCTCCCCTTGGCCGTCGGGGGCCTGGCGGGGACCGGCGCGGCGGTGGCCGCCGTGCAGGCCGCGGGCCCCAGCCCCGCCTTCGACGGCCAGGCCACGGCCACGGCCGCCGCGCTGGCCGCCCTCGCCGCCGTGTCGGCCCTCGCCCTGCTCGCCGTCGCCGCGGCCGTGCGCACCAGCCGGGCCGAGCAGCGCATGGCGGGCGTGCCCCAGCACCGCCGGGGCCTCGTCCCCTTCGCCCTCGCCGCGGCCGCGGCGGTTGCCATCGCCGCCGCGCTCGCCATCGAGCACGCCACCGGCTACACCCAGCTCAACGCCAGCAGGCACAGCTCCAGCCTCGGCCTCATCGTGGTGGTCTTCCCCCTGCTCGTGCTGGTGGGCGGGGGCGCTCTCATCGCCGTGGTGGGCCACTGGCTCCTGCCCCGCACCCGCCGCCTGGGCGGGCGCTGGCCCGCCGCCCCCTACCTCGCCGTGCGCCGGGTGGCCACGGCCGGGCCGCTGGCCCTGGCCCTCACCGCGGGCTCGGTCCTGTCCGTCGGCATCTTGCTGTACGCGTCGGTGGTGGCCGCCTCGGCCCGGGCCACGGTGGTGGCCAAGGCGTCGATCGGCGTGGGCAGCGACATGGCCGTGTTTTTGGCCGACCCGTCGAAGCCCGCCCTCCCGCCCGACCTGGCCCGCCGGGCCACGCCCGTCCTGCGCACCGCGGCCGACGTGGGCGAGGATCAGGTCGACGTGCTCGGTGTCGACCCCGCCACCTTCGGCCGGGGTGCCTTCTACGACCGGGCCTTCGGCGGCAAGCCCCTGCACGTCCTGCTGGACAAGCTCAAGACGGCGACCAACGCCGGCAGCCTTCTGAACGTCATCCTGGCCGACGGCGTCCGCCTGCCCAGCCGCTTCGACCTCCCCACCGGCTCGGGCCCGCCGGTGAACGTCCGGGTCGTGGCCCGGGCCGCCGCCTTCCCGGGCATGAGCGGCGAGTCCCCCCTCCTCATCGCCGACGAGGACGCGCTCAGGGCCCACGGCGTCACCGGCAACCGCCAGCTCTGGGTCAAGGGCAGCACCCAGTCGGTGCTGGCCCAGCTCGACCGGGCCCGCATCCCGGTGGTCACCACCAT
>DASYMT010000013.1:0-8140 GCA_036008925.1 Acidimicrobiales bacterium
ACGTTGACGATGCGCCCCTCACGCTCCTCGCGCATGGCGGACAGGGCCAGCCGGGCCAGGCGCAGAGGGCCGAACACCATTGTCTCGAACAAGTGGTGGGCCTCCTCGTCGCTCACGTCCTCCACCGCCCCGACCTGTCCGTATCCGGCGTTGTTCACCAGCCCGTAGAGGCGCAGGCCCGACAGGGCCCCCTCGCACTGCTCGGCGTCGGCCACGTCGAGGAGGATGGTCTCGACCTCGACCCCCGCGTCGGCCGCCGCCTTGGCCACCACCTCGGCCTTGGCGTCGCTGCGCACTGAGCCGATCGAGCGGTACCCGCGGCGGGCCACTTCGAGCACGGTCGCCAGCCCGATGCCGGAGTTGGCGCCGGTGGTGAGGACAGCCTTGTCACGTTTGTCGGCCATGAGGCCTTCTTACCCCAGGCCGAGCATTCGGGCGACTGCGCCGCGCCGCACCTTGCCCGTCACCGTGCGGGGCAGGTCCTCCACCACGTACACGTCCTTGGGCCGCGTGTGCCCCGCCATGGTCAACCGGGCGTGGTCGTGCACCCGGTCGGGGGTCACGGAGCCGATCACCGCCGCGCACACCCGTTCGCCCCACCGCTCGTCGGCCACGCCGAACACGGCCACCTCGCGCACGCCCGGCATGGTCGACAGCATCTGCTCCACCTGGGCCGGGTACACGTTGACCCCGCCGGTGATGATGAGGTCGTCCCGCCTGCCGTCGATGTAGAGGAAGCCGTCGTCGTCGATGCGGCCGACGTCGCCCACGGTGAAGGCGTCGCCGTTCCAGGCCTGCGCCGTCTTGGCCGGGTCCCGCCAGTACTCGAAGCGGGCGAAGGGCGGGGCGTGGCACCAGATCCGCGCTTCGGCGTCGGTCTCCAGACGGCGGCTGGGACGGGCCCGGCCCACCGTGCCGGGATGCCGTTGCCAGTCCTCGGGCGGGCACACGGTGAACTGGCCCTCGGTCGAGCCGTAGAACTCCCATACCGAGCCGGTCGGGAAGGACTCGAACGCCTGCTGCTTGAGGGCGGGCGGACAGGGGGCGCCCGCGTGGACGAGGAGGCGGAAGGAGGCCAGGTCGTCGGCCGAAGGGCGCTCGGCGAAGAGGCGGTGGAGGTGGGCCGGGACCATGAAGCCCGCAGTGGGCCGGTTGGCCCTCATGGCCGCCAGGACCGTGGGCGCGTCGAACCGCTCGGTGAGGACGACGGTGCCGCCGCTGAGCAGGGTGGTGGCGCTGAAGCGCACGGCCACCGAGTGGGAGAGGGGCGAGCAGATCAACATGACGTCTTCGGGGGTCAGCCGCCAGACGTCGGCCTCGTCGCGGAAGAGGGCGGTCGCATCGGCGGGGTCGAGCAGGCCCGACCACACACCCTTGGACCGCCCTGACGTGCCCGACGTGTAGTGCATGGGCCGGGCCAACGGCACGTCGGCCAGGGTGGTCTCGCTTGTGCCGCCGACCAGCTCGTCGAGGGCCTGTTGGTGGTCGACGACGAGGGCGGGGTCGGCGTCGTCGAGCAGGAGGCCGCGTTCGGCAGGCAGCAGCCCGGGGTGGAGCAGGACGGGGACGATGCCGGCGCGCAGCGCGCCGAGGACGGTGACCAGCAGGGCGGGCGAATTGGCCAGCACCAGCGCGACCCGGTCGCCCGCGTGCAGCCCGCGGCGTTGGAGCGCGGCGGCAGCCCGGCGCTGGTCCCGCTCGGCCTCGTCGGCCGTGATGCGCCAGACCTGGGGCGTCACCCGAAGAACGGCACCGCCACGTGCTGGAACAGCTCGGGGTCGACCGTTTTCAGCTCGGTGACGGCCTCGCTGAGCGGCACGCGCACGATCTCGCCTGCCCGCAGGGCGACCATCTGGCCGAAGCCGCCCTCGTGGACGGCCTCGATGGCGCCGATGCCGAAGCGGGTGGCCAGGACCCGGTCGAAGGCGGTGGGGGTGCCGCCCCGCTGGATGTGGCCGAGGATGGTGACCCGGGTCTCGAAGCCGGTCAGCTTCTCGAGCTGCTCGGCCACCTGGGTGCCGATGCCGCCCAGGCGCACGTGCCCGAAGGCGTCGACCTCGCCGGACGCGACGGCCATCGTCCCCTCCTTGGGCTTGGCCCCCTCGGCCACCACCACGATCGACGCGTAGCGGCCTTTCTCGTGGCGGCGCTTGATGTAGTCGGCCACCTCGTTGATGTCGAACTCCTCCTCGGGGATGAGGATCTCGGCCGCGCCGCCCGCGATGCCCGCGTAGGTGGCGATCCAGCCCGCGTGCCGGCCCATGACCTCGCACACGATGACCCGGTCGTGCGACTCGGCCGTGGTGTGCAGGCGGTCGATGGCGTCGACGCAGATCTGGACGGCGGTGTGGAAGCCGAAGGTCAGCTCGGTGGCCGACAGGTCGTTGTCGATCGTCTTGGGCACCCCCACGACGCTGATGCCCTCGCCGTGGAGCTTGTTGGCCACGCCCAGCGTGTCCTCGCCGCCGATGGCGACCAGGGCGTCCACGCCGTTGGCCTCCAGGGTCTGGCGCACCCGGGCCGGGCCGTCTTCGATCTTGTAGGGGTTGGTCCGGGAGCTGCCCAAGATGGTGCCGCCCTTGGGGAGGATGCCCCGGCAGCGCTCGACGTCTAGGGGCAGCGTGGTGTTCTCGACAACGCCCTTCCAGCCGTCGGCGAAGCCGATGAACGTGTCGTCGTAGTGGCGCTCGCCCTTGCGCACCACGGCCCGGATCACTGCATTCAGGCCCGGGCAGTCCCCGCCGCCGGTCAGCACGCCGACCTTCATGTCAGTCCCCTTCGCTGGTCGAATCGCTCAAACCGCTCGCCCTACGTGCCGACGAACACTAGTGATGCGACGGACCCCCGCTGCCGTGGTGTGCTCGGCCGCGGCCGGGTTCGGGATGCTGCTGTCCGTTGCCGTCGCGCCCGCCGTTGGTGCGGTGGCTGCCTCGTCCTCGTCGGGCGGGCTGGCCTCGTCGTCCTCGTCGTTGTTGTTGTCGTCGTCGGGCGGGCCGGCCCCGTCGTCGTTATCGTCGTCGTCTGGCGGGCCGTCGTCGTCCTCATCCTCGTCCTCGTCGGGCGGGCCGGCCCCGGCCACCGCCCGCGCCCAGCGCACCGAGCTGCTGGTGCGCATCGCCGAGCTGACCGACCGGGTGGAGAACACCCAGGCCGACGTGGTCGGCGCTCAGCTCGAGCAGGCCCGCCTGGAGGAGGAGGCCTCCTCGGTGCGCGCCCGCGTGCGGGCCCGGGCCGTGGCCGCCTACATCCACGGGCACGACTCGCCGGACAAGCTGGCCGCGCCCACGGTCTACCTCCAGGTCAGGGCGCGCAAAGAGCGCGACCTGCTGGCCCGCTACCGCACCGCGACCAATGCGGTGCTGGCCCGTCGGGGCCAGGCCGAGGCCGTCCAGCGCGACCTGCGGGCCGCGGGGGTGGACCTCGACAGCGCCCGCCGCCAGCTCGACGCCCTGGTGGCCGCCGACGACGCCCGGCTGCTCGCCTTGCAGCAGGCGGCCGAGCAGCGGGCCGCGGCCGACGCCCGGCGACGGGCCGTGTCGGCCACTGCGTCGGCCGCGGCTGAGGCCCTGGCCCGGGCCCGCAACGGGGCTGGCGACAGCGGCGGGACGGCTGACCTTTCTGGCCTGCTGCCCCGGCACAAGGAGGCCACCCGCAAGCAGGCCGAGCTCATGCAGCGCTACCCGTTCGGCGTGCTCGCGCCCGGACCGCTGCCTGGCGGACTGCGCTCGACCGGGCAGGCGTTCTCCGGCGCCGCCTCCTGGTACGGCGGCGACTTCAACGGGCGGCCCACGGCCAGCGGCGCCATCTACGACATGGACGGCTGGACGGCCGCCTCCCGGACGCTGCCGCTGGGCACGATGGTCGTCGTGAGCCGAGCAGGCGTGCGGGTGCTGCTGCTGGTGAACGACCGCGGGCCCTACGTGGACGGCCGGGTGCTCGACCTCAGCGCGGCCGCGGCCCGGGCGCTGAACGTCGGCGTGTCCGACGTGGATGTCGAGGTCGTGCAGCCCGCAGGCTGACCGCTCCCTCGGCCCCCGCCGCCAGCCGCCCGGCCCCTCATCTCTCCTCCGGACGGGCGCCCGCCGCCTCCCCCAAACCTTGAGGCAAAAAGCGACCATTTCCGGCCGGTTTCCACCTCAACGTTGACCACACGGGTCACCCGGCTGGCGCCTTTCCCCCGCCGTCGCCCGCCCCGCCCGCCCGCTCGGTGTACCAAACGTCCCACTTGTTCTGTGCACAAGTACGTAGAACGCGAAATGGGATGCCTGCATCATCGGGGCATGTCCTCGACCACGACTGCCGCCAAGACGGCCAAGAACCAGCTCATCGGCGGCGTCGGCCTGTTCACCGGCCTCAACCAGCGGGAGGTCGGGCGGGTCGCCGCCCTGGTCGACGAGATCCGGGTCGAGCCCGGCCAGGTGCTGTGCCGGGAGGGCAGGCCCGGCAGCGAGTTCTTCGTCATCGCCGCAGGACGGGCCGAGGCGACGTTGCGAGCCGACCACCTGGCCTACCTCGGACCAGGCGCCTTCTTCGGCGAGATGTCGCTCCTCGACCGGGGGCCCCGGTCGGCCACGGTGACGGCCACCACGCCCATGCACCTACTCGTGCTCGACGCCCGGTCGTTCCTCGGCCTGCTGGCCGACCATCCGGCAGTGGCCCGCAAGGTCATGCGCGGCCTGGCCGAACGGCTTCGGGCCAGCGAGGCCGCGCCCACACACTGACCGCTCGCACCATCGCCTTCCCACCCTGCGTTCGGTATTCCGAAGTGATCGTGCCGAGAACGCTCAGCCGGGCGCCGGGGCGGGGCACGGGCGCCGGGGGGCGGGGGCCGGGGCCGGCAGCGGGCGCCGGGGGCGGGCGGCAGCGGGGTTTGGGCGGGCAGCCGGGGCGGGCGCCGGGGAGCGGGGGGCACGAGCGCCGGCGGGGGGGTCAGGGGCGGGCCAGCGGGGGGGCGTCGGGGGGGCGGCGGCTACCTGGGCTGTTCCGGCGGCTACCCGGGCTGCTTGGGCTCGGTCGACTTCGTCAGCAATGTGACCTCGCGGGCGAAGTCGTCTACGTCTTCGAAGCCCTTGTAGACGCTGGCGAACCGCAGATACGCCACGTCGTCCACATCCCGCAGCCGCTCGAGCACGGCGAAGCCGATCTGCTGGCTGGTCAACTCCGGCCCTTCGAGCCGAAGCTGTTCTTCCACCTCTCCGGCCAGGGCTTCAAGCTGTTCGGAGAGGACAGGGCGGTTCTTGGTCGCAGACCGCAGGCCGGACACGATCTTGCTGCGGTCGAACCCCTCCCGGTGCCCCGACCGCTTGACCACCATCAACGGCACCTCCTCCACCCGCTCGAAGGTGGTGAACCGCCGCCCGCACTGCAGACACTCCCGCCGCCGTCGAATGGCCGCGCCGTCCTCGGCCGTGCGCGAGTCGACGACCTTGTCGTCGAGCGTCCAGCAGGAAGGACAGCGCACGCCACCGACGCTACTCGCATGGCGCCGGCCCGGCCCTGGCCGCCCGCCGTGCCTTGTCGGCCCGCGCCCGGGTCCGCCTCCCGTCACGGCAGCACGATGCGCTCCCCCACCCGCAACGGCGCCCCGTGGCGGGCCCGCTCCAACTGCGACACCAGCGGGCGCACGTCGCCGTCCGGCTGCAGCGCCCGGGCGATGCGCCACAGCGTGTCCCCCGACTGGACCACGTACGCCCGGGTGGCCACCGGCAGCGTGGCCGCGTCCACTCCCACCGACGGGACGGACCGGACGGCCCGGCCGACGCCATCAGCCCCGCCCGCCCCGGCCGCGGCATGCCCCGTGCGCCCGAGCAGCACCCCAAGGCCCAGCAACAGCGCCACCACGAGCCCGACCGCAAGCGCGCGCCGCCGCATCAGGGCCAGCTCGCCCCGCTGCCGCCGGGCCAGCTCGTCTGCCGACACCAGCCGGAGGTGCCGCCGGCTGTCTTGGTGAGCGAGTGCAACCATGTCAACTCCTCGAACCGTCCTCATGGACTGTGTTGTACAGGCGGGGTGTGACATCTACGTCCGCCCGCCGCCCTGAGCGGCCGCCCAAGGCATCGAACTTGTGTTCGGTCAGCTACCTCACCACGCGGCCTGCCCTGTCGTCAAGCGGAAATCGAACAAATGTTTGCCCCGCCCATCTCGGCCTGCTACGGTCCCAAACAAGCGTTCGACATACCCATCAGGGCCGACAGAGGGAGGGTGCATGAGCGAGACGGTGCCGACCGGCAAACGGCGGGAGATCCTCGACTTCATCGCGCTCCAGCTGCGCGACCGCGGCTATCCCCCTTCCGTACGCGAGATCGGCGAGGCGGTGGGCCTCACGTCGTCGTCCACCGTGCACTCGCACCTGGCCACGCTCCAGCGCCAGGGCTTCCTCAGGCGTGACCCCACCAAGCCCCGGGCCATCGAGGTGCGGTGGGATGCGGCATCGGGCGGCACGGCGGAGCGGCGCCCGGCCCAACTGGTGCCGCTGGTGGGCGACATCGCCGCGGGCACCGACGTGCTCGCGCACGAGAACATCGAGGAACTGCTCCCCCTTCCGGCCGACTTCACCGGCGACGGCCAGCTCTTCATGCTCCGGGTCCGAGGGGATTCGATGATCGAGGCGGGCATCCTCGACGGCGACTATGTCGTCGTCCGCCAGGCCTCCGAAGCCCGCAAGGGCGACATCGTGGCCGCCGGGATCCCCGGCGAGGAGGCCACCGTGAAGACGTTCTCACGCAAGGGCAACAAGGTCGTCCTGCTGCCGGCCAACCAGCGGCTCTCGCCTATGGAGTTCGACGCGGGCGACGTCACCATCTTCGGCAAGGTCGTCACGGTGTTGCGCCGCCTCTGATCCAAGCGACAATGAGGGCGTGCGACGAACCTGCGCCGCGGCCCTCGCCGCCCTGACCGCCTGCCTGCTGGCCGTCACGCCTGCGGCGCGCGGCGCGGCGAACGACCCGGCCCAGGACCGCCAGTGGGGCATGCGCCTGATCGGCGCGCCGCAGGCGTGGGACCGGGGCACGGGGGCGGGGGTGACCATCGCCGTGGTCGACACGGGCGTAGCCCTCAACCACGAGGACTTGGCGGGCAGGCTGGTGGCGGGCACCAACATCGTCGACCCGGCCAAGCCGCCCCAGGACGACAACGGCCACGGCACCCACGTGGCGGGCATCGCGGCGGCGTCCACCAACAACGGCCGGGGGGTCGTGTCCGTGGCCCCCGACGCCATGATCATGCCGGTCAAGGTCTTCGGCGCCAACGGCAAGGCGGCCGAGGCCGACATCGTCAGCGGCGTCAAATGGGCCGTCGACCACGGTGCCAAAGTCGTCAACATGTCCTTCGGGGACGATCTCCAGCCCCTGCTCGGCCCCGGCTTCAGCGACGCCGTCCGTTACGCCTGGAGCAAAGGGGTGGTGAGCGTGGTGGCCGCGGGCAACGGGGGCGGCAGCCTGGTCACCTCGTCGGGCTTCAGCCAGGAGAACGCCCTCGTGGTCAGCGCGGTGACCAAGAACGACACCAAGCCCGACTACTCCAGCGACGTGGGCCAGGCCAAGTGGGGCATCGCCGCTCCGGGGGGCGCCGACAAAGGCCAGCCCGCCGAGGACTACATCTTCTCCACCGTCTGGACCAAGGACCACCCCAGCGCGCCCAACTACTACGCCTACATGTCAGGCACGTCGATGGCCGCGCCCCACGTGTCGGGCGCGGTGGCAGTGCTGCTGTCTCGGGGCTTCACGCCCCAGCAGGCGGTCGACCGGCTGCTGGCCACGGCCAAGGACATCGGCCCAGCAGGCAAGGACAGCACCTTCGGATACGGCCGGCTCGACATGGCCAAGGCCGTGGCCGGACTCGCCCCGACGGGCGGGGGCTCCACCGCCACCACGGTGAAGTCGGCCACCACCACGACCCGGCGGCCGAGCAAGACCACGCAGCCGGCCAAGGGAACGGCGGGCACCGTGCCGGGCACGGCGTCCACCAACCCGGGCGCCACCTCGTCCACGGCCGGGACGACCGACACGACCGAGGGGCTCCGGATCGCCTCGCCGCGGGCCGGACCGGGCTCAGGACAAAGCGGCCCGCACCCGGACGGGTCGGATACCAAGCCGTGGCTGGCGGCGGCAGTGGGCCTCGCCGCCCTGGCCGGCGCCGCCCG
>DASYMT010000014.1:0-2703 GCA_036008925.1 Acidimicrobiales bacterium
TACGACCCGCCGGGTGGTGGGCATCCAGCACGGCAAGGCCATCTTCAACCTGTCGGCCTCGTTCCATGTGGCCGAGGAGGGCGTGGAGCACCAACTGCCCGCGCCGAGCGCGCCGCCCGCCGAATCGCTGCCCACCTTCCAAGAGCGGCTGGCCCCGTGGAAGGAGAAGCTGGGCGACTGGTACTGGCGGCCCCGGCCCATCGACCTGCGCTTCGTGGGCGAGCCCGCCCGCAACACCGACCTGGGCAAGCGCGAGCCCCGCCAGCAGGTGTGGATCAAGGCCGACGGGACGCTGCCCGACGACCCGCTGCTGCACGCCTGCGTGGTGGCCTACGCGTCCGACATGACGCTGCTCGACTCGGTGCTCATCGCCCACGAGCTGAGCTGGGACCAGCCCGAGCTCCAGGGCGCGTCGCTCGACCATGCCATGTGGTTCCACCGCCCCTTCCGGGCCGACCAGTGGCTGCTCTACAACCAGGAGAGCCCGTCGGCCCACGGCGCACGGGCCCTGGCCGCAGGGCGGATCTACACCGAGGACGGGACCCACGTGGTGACGGTCATGCAAGAGGGGCTCATCCGGATCGTCGAGCGGTGAGGGGCGCGCTTTTCGCGGTCGTCGGCCTGGTGCTGTTGGCCGGGTGTGCGCGGGACGGGTCGGGCGGGTCGGGCGGGGCCCCGACCACCACGTCGACCACGACCGCGTCGACCACCACGGCCGCCCCGACCACCACCACGACGCGGCCCGCGGCGAAGGGCGTGAAGCTCACCCAGGTGGCGTCGTTCGACCAGCCGGTGGCCATGGCCGTGCGGGGCGACCAGTTCTACGTGGCCGAGAAGACGGGCCGGGTGCGGCCGCTGGCGGGCGGCGGCGGCCCGGTTATCGACGTGAGCGGCAACCTGTCGCTGGGCAGCGAGCAGGGGCTGTTGGGCCTGGCCTTCTCGCCCGACGGCCGCTCCGCCTACGTCAACTACACCGACCGGGCGGGCGACACGCACATCGCCGAGCACGACATGTCGGCCGGGCCCACCGCCCTGAAGGACATCCTGTTCGTGGACCAGCCCTTCCCCAACCACAACGGAGGCCAGCTCGCCTTCGGGCCCGACGGGCTGCTGTACGCCGGTCTTGGCGACGGGGGCAGCCAGCACGACCCCCGCAACAATGGCCAGAACCCGAACGTGGTGCTGGGCAAGATCCTGCGCTTCCGCCTGCCCGACACCAAGCCCGAGGTCTTCGCCCTGGGGCTGCGCAACCCGTGGCGGTTCTCCTTCGACCGGGCGGGCGGCGACCTCTGGATCGGCGACGTGGGCCAGAACCAGTGGGAGGAGGTCGACGTGGACCGGGCCCCGGTCGACGCAGGGCGCAACTACGGCTGGTCGCGGCGCGAGGGCAGGCACCGGGAGAAGGGCGACCCGCCTCCGGGCGCGGTCGAGCCCGAGTACGAGTACAGCCATGCGGGCGGCAACTGCTCGGTGATCGCCGGGTACGTGTACCGGGGCAGCGCGCTGCGGGCTGTGCTGGACGGGAAGCTGCTGTTTGCCGACTACTGCGCCGGGGACCTGATGGCGTTGCGCGACGGGAAGGCCG
This sequence comes from Acidimicrobiales bacterium, assembly GCA_036008925.1. Taxonomy (GTDB): domain Bacteria; phylum Actinomycetota; class Acidimicrobiia; order Acidimicrobiales; family JAUTXP01; genus DASYMT01. The sequence continues at coordinate 1,586 of DASYMT010000014.1, forward strand.
AGGACCTGCACCTGCACGTGGACGCGGTGACGTCGTTCGGGCAGGACGCGGCGGGCGAGGTGTACGTGCTGTCGCAGCGGGGCCCGGTGTACCGACTGGACGCGGTGCTGTGAGGCGGGCCGTGGTTGTGCTGGCGTCGGCTTTGGGGCTGGCTTTGGGGCTGGTCGCCTTGGGTGCCTGTTCGTCGGACAAGGCGGCGGTGACGACCACCACCTCTTCCTCCGGCCCGCCCGCGTCCACCACCACCACGACACCGCCGCCGCCGCCGACGACGACGACCGTGCTCGCGGTCCCGGTGGCGGCCACCGGCGCGGCGGGGTTGGCCGCGCAGGCGGTGTCGGCCGAGAAGGCGGTGCGCGACCCTGCGGTGACGGGCGAGGCGCTGGCCCGGGCGGGCTGGGAGCAGCAGGTCGTGTACCGGGCGCTGCTCGCCGACCCGGCGTTGCGGGCCGAGGTGGTGCGGCTGGTGCCGGGCGAGTGGCGGACCACCGTGGAGGCCAACGCCCGGGCCGGGGCCGAGTTGCGGGCGATGACCCCGCCGCAGCCCGCGCCGCCCGACAACTGGCGCATCCTGGCCCCCCGGCCCCTCGACCAGTTGCTGGCCTTGTACAAAGAGGCCGAGCGGGAGACCGGCGTGCCGTGGGAGTACCTGGCGTCAGTGCACCTGGTGGAGACCAAGCTGTCGCGCATCAAGGGCCCGAGCACGGCTGGGGCGCAGGGGCCGATGCAGTTCCTGCCCGGCACGTGGAAGCAGTACGGCCGGGGCGGCGACGTGTACGACGACCACGACGCCATCCTCGGCGCGGCCCGGCTGCTCAAGGCCAACGGGGCGCCGGGGCGGATGGGCGACGCTCTCTACTCGTACAACCACAGCCAGCGGTACGTGACCGGGGTGTCGCTGTACGCCGAGCGCATGGTGGCCGACGAGGCCGCCTTCCGGGGGTACTACGGCTGGCAGGTGTACTACCGCACGGTGGCGGGCGACCGGGTGCTGCTGCCGGGCTACCCGGACGTGCCTGCGCTCTAGACCCCTCGGCGTCAGGGGCGCTGGCTGAGGCGCCAACGCCTGGCACAATGCTGGTATGGCGAGACGACGGGTCACCGTGAGCCTTGACGAC
>DASYMT010000015.1:0-12065 GCA_036008925.1 Acidimicrobiales bacterium
TCGACGGCGTGCTCAAGACCGGCAAGGAGTTCCACGTCAACGGGCCGCAGAACACGATCCCCGACAAGGACATCCAGCTTCTCGCCGAGCACAACGTGGCCCGCGACTACAAGCCCCGCTCGTCCGACTTCCTCGGCTCCCTGCTGGTCTGGCTGCTGCCCTTCGGCATCATCATCGCCCTCTGGTGGTGGATGGGGCGCCGGGCCCAGGGCCAGATGGCCGGGATCATGAACATCGGCCGGAGCAAGGCGAAGGTGTACACGACCGAGAAGCCCAAGACGACGTTCGCCGACGTCGCCGGCTACAGCGGCGTGAAGGAGGAGATCACCGAGGTGGTCGACTTCCTCCGCAACGCCGGCAAGTTCAAGGAGATCGGGGCCCGCATCCCCAAAGGCGTGCTGCTGGTGGGGCCGCCGGGCACGGGCAAGACCCTGCTGGCCCGGGCGGTGGCGGGCGAGGCCGGGGTGCCGTTCATCTCGGTCACCGGGTCGGACTTCATGGAGATGTTCGTGGGCGTGGGCGCGGCCCGGGTGCGGGACCTGTTCCAGACGGCGCGCAAGCAGGCGCCTTCGATCATCTTCGTGGACGAGGTCGACTCCATCGGCCGCAAGCGGGGCGCAGGCCTGGGCGGCGGGCACGACGAGCGTGAGCAGACGCTCAACCAGATGCTGGCCGAGATGGACGGGTTCGAGACCACCGAGGGCATCGTGATGATGGCGGCCACCAACCGGCCCGACATCCTCGACCCCGCGCTGCTGCGGCCCGGCCGGTTCGACCGCCAGATCGTGGTCCCCCTGCCCGACCTGGAGGAGCGCCTGCCCATCCTCAGGGTGCACTGCAAGGACAAGCGGCTGGGGCCGGACGTGGACCTGGAGACGGTGGCCCGGGGCACCCCCGGCATGAGCGGGGCCGACTTGGCCAACCTGGTCAACGAGGCCGCCCTGCACGCGGTGCGGCGGGGGGCCGAGGCCGTCTACATGGAGGACTTCGAGGCGGCCCGGGACCGGGTGATCATGGGGCAGCGCCGCGAGTCGGTGGCCCTGTCGGAGCGGGAGAAGGAGCTGACCGCCTACCACGAGGGCGGCCACGCCGTGCTGGCCTACGTGCTCCCCAACGCCGACCCGGTGCACAAGGTCACGATCCTGCCCACCGGGATGGCGCTGGGCGTGACCCAGCAGCTTCCGATCGAGGAGCGCCACACGTACGACCTGCCGTACATCCAGGACACGCTGGCCGTGCGCATGGGAGGGCGGGTGGCCGAGCGGCTGGTGTTCGACACGCTCACCACCGGGGCCTCGAACGACCTCCAGGGGTCCACCGAGCTGGCCCGCAAGATGGTGCGCGAGTACGGCATGAGCCAGAAGATCGGCCCCATGGCGTGGGGGTCGCAGGGGATGGTGTTCCTGGGCGAGGACCTCATGCACTCCCGGGACTACAGCGACTCGACCCAGCACGTCATCGACGAAGAGGTCGAGCACATCCTGCGGGAGCAGGAGGAGCGGGCCATGGTGACGCTGCGCAGGCACCGCAAGGGCCTGGACTCCGTGGCCGCCGCCCTGCTGGAGAAGGAGACCATCGACGGGCTGGAGGTGGCCCGGCTGGTCGACGCCGCCTTCGGCCGGCCCGTCCACGCGGCCGGCGTGAAGGAGATCCCGCGGTTCGGCTCGACCGAGCCCACCGACGCGGGCCCCCTCGGCGCCGACGACAAGACCGAGGTCATGGAGCGCTAACCCGTTCCCCCCTGGGCCCGCCGCTCGGACCCACCGCCCGGACCAGCCCCGCCGCCCAAGGGCGGCGCCCCCTCGCCTCGCCCCGCCCGGGCCGCGCCCTCGTCGCCCGGGCCAGCCGCAGATGAGTGTCCCCCGAAGGGCCATTTACGCCCCCCACGCCTCACCGGACCGCTCTCCCGCGCCTCTTGCGGCGCACGCGCCCCCGTGCGCCAGACCGCTCGGACCCTGTTCGTCGTGGGGCGCAGGTGCGCAGGTCCGAGCGGCCTGCGGTCAGGCGTGGCCCAGGTCGGGCTCGGGGGACGAGCCGGGCTGGCGGGCCTCGGCCACCGCGGCCCACAGGTCCGTGGCGGTGGGCACGCCGATGAACGAGGCCCGCACGACCCCGTCCTCGTCGGCCACCACGATGCAGGGCACCGCCTCGATCGAGTAGCGCTCGTGCAGGTCCTTGCGGTCCTGGAACGACACGTCCTGCACGGCCACGGCCGGACCGGCCAGCACGTCGACCTTGGCCAGCACCCGCTCGCACGACTCACACGTCTGGGAGGTGAACACCGCTACCAGCCAGGGCCGGTCGCCGCCTGCGAAGTCGGCCCGGTCGAGCTGGGTCGGGACCTGGTAGCGGGCCTGGGTGGGCGGCGCAGGCCGACGGCGGCGCAGGACGGCGGCCACGGCCGAGGCGACCACCACGAGGGCGGCGGCGAGGAGAAGGCGTTCCATGGTCGGCCGACAGACTCGCACGGCGACGACGCCAATCACTAGAACTGCGTCCCGTGGCGGGGACCGAGGAGACGGGCGACTTCGAGGCAAGGGGCGACGTCGAAGCGGGGGCCGACGTCGAAGCGGGGGCCGACGTCGAGGCGGGGGGCGTCGGGCCGATCGAGCCTGCCACCCTGGGCGTCACGCCCTCCGTGGCCGCCGCCGCACCGCCCGCGCCTCCGGCAGCGCCCGCGCCATCGCCAGCCGCCCCCGCCCCCCAGCCGCCGGCCGCCCCGCCCGCGCCCGCAGGCCCGCCGCCCGCCGGCCAGCCCAAGCCCACGCCGTCCAAGCCGTCGCCGTGGCCCATGTGGGTCCTCGGCCTGGTCATCATGATCGACCAGATCGACCAGAACATCGTGCGCGGCGTGGTCACCCCCCTGAAGGAGGAGTTCCACCTCAGCGACGCGGGCATCGGCGTCCTGCTCAGTTGCTTCGTGCTGGTGAACGGCCTCATCACCGTCCCCGCGGGCTACCTGGCCGACCGGTGGAACCGCTCCCGCACCATTGGGCACACGGTGGTGGCCTGGTCGGGCATCACCGCCCTGACCGCAGCGGCGCCCAACTTCGCCAGCCTGGTGGCCATCCGCTCCGCCCTCGGGTTCGGCCAGGCGATCACCGAGCCGTCCGCGGCCAGCCTGGTGGCCGACTACTACCCGGTCGACAAGCGGGGCACCGCCTTCTCCGTCCAGCAGGCCCTCCTCTTCGTCGGCTTCGGCCTGGGCGTCGGGATCGGCGGCGTGGTGGGCGCCCACTGGGGCTGGCGGGCCGCCTTCCTCACCGTGGGCACGCCGGGCGTGCTCATCGCCTTCGCCGTCTACCGCCTCAAGGAGCCCCGCCGGGGCCACGGCGACCGCCTCCACCTCGGACTGGCCGAGGACGGCAACGACCCGGAGCCCGCGGGCCCTGCCCTCTTCGAAGGCGGCGTCCGCACGTTCTTCGCCGACATGGTCGAGGGCCTGCGCAAGGACCTCCGCACCATCTTCGCCATCACCACCATGCGCTACGCGCTGATCGGCGTGTCGGCCCTGCTGTTCACCATCACCGCCATCGGCGCCGCCCTCCCCCAGTTCTACGAGCGCGAGCTGGGCGCGGCCAAGGGCCAGGCCGAGGCCCTGGTCGGACTGCTGGTGATCCTCGGCGGCGTCCCCGGCGTGCTTTTGGGCGGGCGGGTGGCCGACCGCTACGCCACCCGCATCCGGGGCGCCCGCATGGCCATCCCGGCCTACTGCATCCTGGCGGGCAACGCCCTGTTCGTGGCCTCGTACTTCCACCTGAGCCTGCCCGCCACCTTCGCCCTGCAACTGGCGGGCTTCTTCATCACCACGCTGTCGGTGCCCGCCCTGCGCGCGGGCCTGTCCGACGCCGTCCCCGCCAACCTCAGGGGCGCAGGCTTCGGCGCCTTCAACCTGGTGTCGGTGGTGTTCGGCCAGGCCGCCGCGCCGCTGGCCGTGTTCGCCCTGTCCGGCTGGTTCGACGACAACCTGCGCACCGCCTTCCTCCTGGTCAGCCCGCCCATCTTCATCGGCGGCCTCGTCCTGCTGAAGGCCCGCGACCACCTGGACGAGGACGCGGCGAAGATCTTCCAGGCCATCCTCACCGCCATGCAGGAGCAGCAGGAGCGGGACGGGCCGAGCCCGCCGAGCACCACCCCCGCCTAGTCGAGCGGGACGCCCAGCGAGGCCGACAGCCCCGGCCCGCCGATGGCGTACCACGACCGCTCCATCACCACCGGCTTGGTCGAGGACACGACCAGCGGCAGCTCGCCCCGCTTGATGTGGTCGCCCAGCCGGAACGACAGCCGGGTGCCCGCCGCCACCACCACGTTCTGCATGCCCTCCAGGGCCACCCGCCGTCCGTCGACCAGGGCGGTGAACGACACCACGGCCCGTCCCGTCCCCGGGTTCTGCACCACCACCCACTCGTCGGAGTGCTCGTCGCTCGACCCGAAGGCGAAGGCCCACTGGCGGGCGGGCGCCCGGGCCCCGAGGGTGTCGGCCCGGCCCTGGCGGGACGAGGGCGGGCCCGCCTCCAGCACCCGCTCCACCACCACCGGCACGCCGTTCACCGACTCGGCCACCGCGGCGTGGGCCACGTCCTTGGGGACCCGGCTCTCCTGGCCCAGGTTCAAGGTGAAGCGGCCCTGGGGGGGCACGGTGACCTCGAACGGCTCGGCCTCGCCCTTCTCCAGGGCCAGGGCCAGGTCGACCCGCGCCTCCTGGCCGCCCGGGTTGAAGAACTCGTAGCGCTCGTTCACGCCCGCGGCCACAAGCCCGTCGGGGAAGTACCACTGCTCCCCCGGCGCGGGCGCGCCCAGCGTGCTCGACACCTCGGCCGCGCCCGGCGCGCTCCGCACCAGCAACTGGCCCGCCACCACCCGCCCGCTACGGGCCCGGGCCTCGGTCGACACCACGTCCTGCCTGCGCACGTGGGCGCCGATGTCGACCGCCCGCACCGACCGGCTGGGCACCACGAGCCCCTGGAAGTCCCCCGGCACCCGGCGCCCCTCGCCGGTGACGAAGGCCAGGTCGACGATGGCGTCGTCGGGGAAGGGGTTGAACAGGGCCAGGGTCTGCACCGCGTCCTTGGCCGTCGAGCCCGAGGCGAAGTACCACTGCTGCGAGGCGGCGGGCGAACAGGGGGACGTGTCCATGCCAGGCCCGCCCGTCACCAACTGCTCGACCACCGTGCCGCCGCCCTCCATGTCGACCAGGGCCGACAGCCAGGGGGCACTGGCCATCGAGTTCAGGGCGATCGACCGGGCCGACGCGGGCCCCACGTCGAGTGCCTTGGTCACCGGCGCGGCCCCGCTGGGGAAGACGGTGATGGTCCCCTTGGCCCGCTCGGCCCCCGGGTTCAGCACCGACACCATGGTCTGGAACGCCGAGCCCGCGCTCGGACCGCCCGGGCAGTACCACGACGACGACAGCGAGTCGCGGGCCGACGCGTGCGGCCCCTGCCCGACGGCCGCCACCGACGGCGGCGCGGGCCGCCCGGCCCGGTCGACGAACGCGGCGGCCGCCACCGCCAGGACGAGCACGAGCACGACCACCACCCGGCGCGACGGCGTGGGGGTCATGCCCCCCTCCGCGGCCGCCAGCTCCGGACGAGGAACCGCACCACGAGCAGCCACAAGCCCAGCTCGATCAGCACGGCCAGATACCGCAGCGGCGAGGTGTGGTAGCGCAGGGTGGCGCTGCCCGCCCGGTCGACGGTGAAGGCGTTGGCCCAGCCGAAGGCCCGCCGCCGCTCCGCCCCCGACAGCCGCCAGCGGGCCGACGACGCCTCGGACAGGTACACGTCGCCCACCCGGGGGATGCGGCCGGTGAACGTGGTGGGCGACTTCTCCCGCAGGAGGACGGGCCGGGCGCCGGTCAGGTCGGCCCGCACCGCGTCTTCGAGGGTGCCGCCGTCGGCTGCACTGGCGGCCTTGTCGTCGAGCAGGGCGCGCCCCGGCATCCACGCCGCGTTCTCGTAGACGACCTGGGAGGGGTCGGTCTCGATCCGGCGCAGGTCGAGCTGCGAGCCCAGGGCGGGCAGCAGGTCGGGCGCGGGCGGAGCGGCCATGCGGCCCCGGCTGCCCGCCCGGCCGGGCGCCAGCGCCACCGGCACCACCACATAGCGCACGGCCATGGGGGCCAGCAGGTGCCCGAGGCGGGTGGTGCGGCCGGTGCGGGCCACGTCGAGCACGTCGCCGATCAGGCCCGACGTGCCCGGGTCGGCGCCGGGCCAGCGGTCGGTCACGTCGGGGGGGCCGTTGCGGGACGTGGCGTAGGCGGTGCCCTGGGCCAGCCGCCAGCCGTCCAGGGGCAGGGCCTCGGGGTCGCCCACCCACAGCACGCGGAATGCGCCCTCGGGCCGGTGCTCGCGCATCCACGACAAGACGTTGGCGTGGTCGTTGCCCGGCAGGTGCCAGCGCCCGTCGATGGCCGCCCCGAGCACGGGCAGCGTCCCCAGGGCGGCCGCGCCCGCGGCCACCACCGACGCCACCTGCCGCCAGCCCAGCCGGTAGGACCGCAGGTCGACCTCGAAGGCGGCCACGCCGAGCCCGGCGGCCAGGGCCAGGGCCAGCGCGGCGGGGGCGAGCATGACCTCGGCGGGCGGGAGGGCGAACGGCAGCCAGCCCCGGCCGCCCGCCCATGTCACCCCCCAGAACACCGCGGCCACCGTCCAGAGCCGGGCCGCCCAGGCGAAGCGCCAGCCGCCGCCGAGCACCAGGGGCAGAGCGGCCACCAGCAGGAAGACCCATCCCAGGGGGCGGGCGCCCAGCGGCCCCGTCTCGAACCGCAGCAGTTCGCCCCAGGCCAGGCCCCGGCCCGGCTGCACGCCCGCGGAGGTGACCGCGGCCCACTGGGTGCCGGGCAGCACGAAGTCGAGCGACCACGGGAACAGCAGCGCGAAGGCCAGGGCGGCGGCCCCCAGCGCGGCGGTGACCGCCCGCACGGCCCGTCCCGCCCCGCCCGCCACCAGGCCGCCCGCCACCAGGGCGACGGCCAGCAGCAGCACCACGAACGGGGCCGAGGGGACGAAGGCGGCGAGCAGCGCCACCACCAGGCCCAGGCGCACGACGGCCACCGACCGGCGCTGGGGCATGGGCAGCAGCGGCGGCATGGGCAGCGGCGGCACCGCCACCGCGCCCTGCCCTTCGTTGTCGGCACCGGCGCCACCCGTGCCGCCCGAAGCCGCGGTGCCCAGAAGCGAGGAGGGGGACGGGCCGGGCGGGGCGGCGGCAGTGGCGGCGACAGGGGCAGTGGCGGGGGCGGGCGAGTCGGTCAACGGGGCCTCGCCCGGGCCGAACGGCTCCAGCCCGGTGATGACGGCCAGCCTGCCCAGCACCCAGGGCGCGGCGCCGAACACCAGCAGCCCGCTCCAGCGGCCTCGGGCGATGGCGTTGTAGGGCAGGGGGATGGCCAGGTACACGACCATGGCGGCCAGCCGCACCCGCACCGACCCCAGGGGGCGGGCCAGCCGGTAGGCCCCTACCGCGCCCAGGGGCAGCATCCCCACCACCAGCAGCTTCTGCAATAGGCCCATCCCGCCCAAGAGCAGCGTCCCGCCCAGGCCCAGCAGGGCGAAGGCGGCCGGGGCCGGGCCCTCGCCGCCCAGGCCCGTCGTGCGCCAGCCGCTGAGGAACGGCCGCACCACGCCGAGGACGTGGTCGGGGAAGGGGGCGAACTCGCCCACCGCGGGCAGTCGGCCGCTCAGCAGGTCGCGGCTGCCGAACAGCAGCACGGCGGCCACCACGGTGGAGATGGTGAGCGGCACCCGCAGGGCCCGCAGCGACAGGCCCACGTCCCGCCCGGCCATGGCCGCCAGGCGGGCCCGCTCCTCGATGCCGAGCTGGCCCTGCACGAACGACAGCATCCGAGCCGAGCCCCGGGCCTGGAGGCGGCGCACCTCCCCGTCGGGCAGCCCCCGCACCTTGCGCAGGGCCCGGCGGGCGGCCCGCACCTCGCCGAAGCGCTGGAGGTTCCAGCGCCAGGCCCGCACGATGTCCCGGGACGTGCGCCGCCGCCCCAGGGCGAACCCGTACAGCACCTCGCCCACGGCCAGCAGCGCCACCTGGGGGACGACCCGCAGCAGGTGGAACAGCCCGTAGTCCTTGAGCACGGCCCGCAGGCGGTGCCGCAGTTGCAGGGGGCGCACGACCGCCCGCAGCTCGGCCGGGTCGGCAGGCAGCACGTCGCCCACCGCCCGCAGGCCCGAGGACATGGCCTCCAAATGCCGCACCCGCGCGCCAGGGGCCACGATCACCCGGGCCCCCGCCACCTGGGCCCGCCACGACAGGTCGAGGTCCTCGCCGTACAGCGAGATGGCGGGGTCGAACCCGCCGAGGGTGGCGAACAGGTCGGCCCGCACCACCGTGCAGCCGCCCGGGGCCACGAACACGTCGCGCACGGCGTCGTGCTGTTCCTGGTCGAGCTCGCCCCGCTCGTTGAGGGGGGCGGGGGCGCCGGACTTGTCGGCCGCCATGCCCACCTGGAGCAGCCGCTCCGGCTCGTCCCACTGGACCAGCTTGGGGGCGACGATGCCGGCGTTCGACCGGAACGCCTCTTCCACCATCACCCGCACCGCGTCGGGGTCGGGGGCCACGTCGTCGTGGCAGAACACGAAGTGCGAGGCCCCCTCGACCACGTGCAGCACGTCGTTGGCCGCGGGGCCGAAGCCGGGGTTGCCGTCGAGGCGCCGCACGTAGGCGCTGGGCAGGACGGCGGCCACCCTGGGGGTCGGGTCCTCGGCGCTGGCCGCGTCGACCACGAGGACGGAAAGGTTCGGGTAGTCCTGCTCCCGGAGGGCGGCCAGGCACTCCTCCAGCCACGGCCCTGCGTCGTGGGTGACGACGACCGCGACGACGGGAGGTGCCGTGGGCGCAGCGTCCATCAGGGCATCGACCCTAGTACGGGCACCTGAGAGAACCAGGGAGCGAAGTGCTTGCAATCGTTAGCAGTCTGCTGTATGCTGGCAAACATGGCAGACGTGACCAAGACACTGAAGGACGCGGGCTACGTGCTCGTGGGACTGGGCGTGATCGGCTTCCAGAAGGCCCAGGTGCGCCGGGTCGAGCTGACCCGTGAGTTCGAGTCCCGCACCAAGGACCTGGAGGGCCAGCTCACCGAGGTCCGGGGCCAGCTCACCAAGGTGGCCAAGACCCTCGAAGAGCGCTTCGAGCCCGTGCTCGAGGAGCTGGACGGCAGGCTGGGCGAGCTGGAGAACCGGCTTCCCGACCAGGTCGGCGACCTGGTGAAGCAGGCCCGCCAGGCGGCCAAGGACCTGGCCTCGCAGGCCCAGGCCCGCTTCGCCGCCTGATCCAGCGCTTCTTCTCTCTCGAGACCCCCCCCTGACGACCAGGGCCCCTCCTCCCGGGGCCCTGGTCGTTAGTTTTCGGGGCTTGGCCGGAGGCTGTCGAGCACGTCCGTGAGGGTCTGGTCGAGCGGGATCTCGGGCCGCCAGCCGGTGGCCTGGTGCAGGCGGGACGGGTCGCCCCGCAGCACGGGCACGTCGGCCGGGCGCAGCAGGTCGGGGTCGGGCTCCAGGGCCAGGTCGGGCTTGCCCGCCAGCCGCCGGAGCCGGTCGACGACCTCCTGGATGGACACGTCGGTGCCCGAGCACACGTTGTAGGCCTGGCCCGGCTCGCCCCGTTCGACCAGCAGGCGGTAGGCCCGGACGACATCGCGCACGTCGGTGATGTCGCGGCGGGCCGTGAGGTTGCCCACCTTGACGGCGCCCTGGGCCTCCATGATGCGGCGGGCGAAGGCGGGCACCACGAAGTCGGGCGACTGGCCGGGGCCCATGTGGTTGAAGGGCCGGGCTATGAGGGCGGGCACCCGGCGGCCCAGCCAGGCCTGCACGGCCAGCAGCTCGGCCGCCGCCTTGCTCGCCGCATAGGGCGAGACGGGCCGCACGGGCCGGTCCTCGGTGAGGGGCAGGTCGTCGGGGGTCACCGTGCCGTACACCTCGGCCGAGCTGACCACGAGGACTCGCGGCGTCTGGGCCGGCGTGGTCGCCAGGCGGGCGGCCTCCAACACGTGCAGGGTGCCCTCGGCGTTGACCCGGAAGACCTCGTCCGGCCGCTCCCACGACTGGCCCACGTGGGCGAAGCCGGCCAGGTGGTACACGGCGTCGGGGCGGGCCGCGTCGAGGGCCTTGGCCAGCGCGGCGCCGTCGGTGATGTCGACCTCGGAGGCGTGGGGGGCGGCGACAGTGTCGCCCTGGTCCTCCAGGTGGCGCACCAGCCAGGTGCCCACGAAGCCATGCCCGCCGGTGACGAACGCCCGCATCGGCCGCACGGTAGCGGGCGCTCTCGCTCTGGAGGACGCAGCAGCCGGCGGCGGACCACGAAGCCGTGCGCCCATTCCTGGCGGCCTGGAGGACGGAGCCCCCGGGATTGCGCCTGCTCAGTCCTTCGGTCAGGCAGGAGCGGGCGGGCGGGAGACGGCCCGGTAGACCTCGGCGTGTCGAGCAGCCGAGGCCGCCCACGTGTGCCGGGAGGCCACCACCAGCCCCCGCTCGCGCCGCGAGGCCAGGCCCGCGTCCTGGCGCACGGCCATGTCGAGCGCGCCCGACAGCGCGTCGGCGTCCCCCGGCGGCACCAACAGCGCCGCCCCCGCCGCCACCTCCTCCATGGCCGAGCCCGTGGTGCTCACCAGCGGCGCCGCACAGGCCAGCGCCTCTAGGGCGGGCAGCCCGAACCCCTCCTCCAGCGACGGGTAGGCAACCACCGCGGCGGAGCGCAGCAAGGCGGGCACGGCGTCGTCGGCCACGTACCCCGTCTTCAGCACCCGGGCCCGGTGCCGGGCCTGGGCGATGGCCCGGTCCACCTCCTTGACCCCCCACCCGGCCCCGCCCGCGATGACCAGCGACAGGTCCTTGTGCACCCCGGCGATGCGGTCGAAGGCCCGCACCAGGCTGGGCACGTCCTTGCGGGGCTCGAGCGTCCCCACGAAGGCCACGAACGGGCCCCGCACGCCGAGCGCCTCCAGCGCGGCCCGGTCGGCCTCGGGCGATGGCGGCGCGGGCGTGAACCGGCTGTGGTCCACCCCGTGCGGGATCACGGCCACCGGCACCTGGGGCGGGCACAGCTCGATGAGCCGGTTGGCCGTGGTGCGGCTCACGCACACGATGGCCGACGAGTGCCGGGCCGCCACCCGGATGGCCCGGCGGAAGAACGGGGCCTTGGACCGCTCGTGCCACTCGGGATGGTCGAAGAAGGTGAGGTCGTGGACGGTCACCACCTTGGGCGTCTGGGCGGGCTCGGGCATCGTGTAGTGGGGCCCGTGGTACACGTCGAAGTCGAGCTTCTTCAGCAGGGCGGGGAGGCGGGCCTGCTCCCACGCCAGCCGCACGGGCCGACGGGCCGGGGCCAGGTCCAGCACCTCCACGCCGTCCGGCCAGCGCCCGACGTCGTCGTGGCGGGAGACCAAGATGAGGTCGACGTCGGTGCGGACGGCCAGGGCGTCGACCAGGTCGAGCACGTAGCGGCCCGCGCCCGCCGGGTTGTCGGGCACCGCGCTCACGTCGAGCACCACGCGCGTCACAACAGCGTCCGCCACAGCTCCACGTGCTGTCTGGCCGACTCGGCCCACGTCAGCTCGCCCGCCCGCCGCCTGCCCCGCCCGGCCAGGTCGACCCGCACGGCCTCGTCCTCCGCGGCGGTGACCAGCGCGGCGGCGATGTCGTCGGTGTCGGCGGGGTCGACCACCAGTGCAGCTTGGCCGATGCTGGGCATGGGGCTGGCGACCACCGGCGTGCCCACGGCCATCGCCTCCACCGCGGGCAGTCCGAACCCCTCGAACAACGGCACGTAGGCCAGGCACCGCGCCCCCGCCAGCAGCGCGGCCTTGACCCCCTCGTCCACATAGCCCGCGGGCAGCACGCCGGGCTCCGGCTTGAGCGACGGCCCCCACCCCGAAGGCCCCACCACCACCAGCGGGATCTCCAGCCCCGACCGGCGGTAGGCGGCCATGAGGCGGGGCAGGTTCTTGCGGGGCTCCAGGGTCGAGACGGTGAGCAGGTAGTGGCCGACCACGCCGAGCCGTTCGAGGACGGCGGCGGCGCCCGCGTGGTCCGGCGGGGGCAGGTGGT
>DASYMT010000016.1:0-12667 GCA_036008925.1 Acidimicrobiales bacterium
TGCTCACCGACGGCAAGAACGAGGACAACCGCAACAAGGACCTCGACGGCCTGCTCCAGAAGCTGCGGACGGGGAGCGAGGGGTCGACGGGCGGCTCGTCGGCCGTGCGCCTGTTCACCATCGCCTACGGCAAGAACGCCGACCTGGCCGTGCTCAAGCGCATGGCCGAGGCCACCAACGGCGCGGCCTACGACGCCAAGGACCCGGCGACGATCGACCAGGTGTTCACCGCCGTCGTCAGCAATTTCTAATGGTTCTCGAGAAGCTGCCGGAGCGGGTGCGCACGCACGCCGTGGCCCGGGCCATGTTCTCCCCCTCGGCCACGCTGTTGGCAGGCATCGGCGTGTCGGCCGCGGTGCTGGCGGGGGCGCCGGTGGTGGCCGCGGCCGTGGTCGGCGCCGCGGCCTGGCTGGGACGGGTGGCCATGGCCGTCCCCCGCACGCCGCGCGAGCAGCGGGTCGACCCGGGCCGAGTGCGCGACCCGTGGCGGTCGTTCGTGGTCGACGCGCTGGACGCCCGCAGGCGGTTCGGGCTGGCCGCGGGACGGGCCCGGCCAGGGCCGTTGCAGGACCGGCTGCGCGACCTGGCCCGTCGGCTGGACGACGCCGTGGGCGAGGTGTGGCGCATCGCCCGCCAGGGGGATGCGTTGGTGAGCGGGCTCGACGTCATCGACGTGGCCGGGGCCCAGGCCGAGCTGGACGAACTGCGGGACGCGCCGGCCAGTCCGAGCAAGGAGCGGGCCGAGGCCGCCCTCAAGTCGCAGTTGGCCACCCACGAGCGGCTGCGCCGGGTGGCGGGCGACGCGGTGGACCGGCTGCGTGCGCTCAACGCCCAGTTGGACGAGTCGGTGGCCCGGGCCGTGGAGCTGTCGCTGTCGGCGGGCGACCACGACTCGCTCACCGGCGTGGCCGACCAGGTCGACTCGGTGGTCGGCGAGATGGAGGCGCTGCGTCAAGCCTTGGAAGAGGCATAACCTGCGGGCATGTTCAAGCTCCTTCGCCGCATCTGGGCCTACTTCACCACGGCCTCGTCCGAGCGGTTCAACGAGTTGGCCGACCCCAAGATCCAGTTGGAGCAGGCCATCCAGGAGGCCAACGACCAGCACCGCAGGCTCAAGGAGCAGGCGGCCAACGTCATCGCCAACCAGAAGCAGACCGAGATGCAGCTCAACCGGGCCATGGAGCAGTTGGAGTCGCTGAACGGCAAGGCCCGTCAGGCCGTGCTCATGGCCGACGAGGCCCAGAAGAAGGGCGACGGGCCCCGGGCCACCGAGTTCACCAAGGCGGCCGAGACCTTCGCCAACCAGCTCATCCAGACCGAGAAGCAGGTCGAGTCGCTGAAGACGCTGTCGCTCCAGTCCACCCAGGCGGCCGACCAGGCCAAGGCGGCGGTGAACCAGAACTCGATCGTGCTCCAGAAGAAGCTGGCCGAGCGCCAGAAGCTGCTGTCCCAGCTCGACCAGGCCAAGATGCAGGAGCAGATGAACAAGGCCATGGCCTCGCTGTCGGAGGCGGTGGGCCAGGACGTGCCCACCCTCGAAGAGGTGCGGGACAAGATCGAGGCCCGCTACGCCAAGGCCCTGGGCTCGTCGGAGTTGCAGGGGGCCACGGTGGAGAGCCGGATGCTCGAGGTGGAGCAGGCCCAGATGGACACCGAGGCCCAGGTCCGTCTCAGCCAGATCCGCTCACAGCTCGGCATCGCCCCCGCAGTCACGGCCGAGCCCGCGGCGGCCGCGGGCGCGGCAGCCGAGCCCGAGGGCGCGACGGCGGCGTCCTCCGAGCCCGCGGCCCAGCCCGAGCCCGGCCCCTCCTAGCCCCGCCGACCCGTTCTCGGCACGCTCAGACCGGCATGGGACCGCGACAGCAGTGTCCAACAATCGGCGTTCCGTTCCGGCTTGACGCGGTCGCCATGTGAGCGGCACGAATACGCTGCCGATTGTGCTTTCCGCCATCCTCGCCCATGCCGCGTGGGGAAGCGTGCCCGACTGGTTCGCTGCCGTCGGCACGGTTGGGGCCCTTGTTGCGACGGCGAGGCTGTTGGCTATCGAGGCCGGACGTCGTCACGACGAGCGAAGCCACGGCGAAGCGGCGCAAGCAAGCCTGGTGACGTGGTGGATGGGCACGCACGTCGAGGGGTCGACGTTCGAGGTACACATTCGCAACTCAGGCGATGCGCCGGCGTACGGTGCTTTACTGGTCAGACGTAAGACGAACAATCTCGTCCTCCACACGCTGCCGCCCGGCGAGACACTGAATATCAGGTACGACTTCGAAGTGGCCAACCCCGGCCTCGCCTCGTACGAGTACGAGCACATGTACCTGCACTTCATGGATACGCATCACCGGGCGTGGCGTCGGGGGGCGTGGGGCATCCTCGAACGGCTCCCTTCAGCCGACCCGCTCCCTGAAGACCTGCCTGCCTAGCGTCCGCGGATCGCATCCAGCGAGAACTACGCGTCGATGTAGGCCCTTCTCCCTGAATATGCTCTCGTTCGAAGTGCTGCTCGAAGCCTCGTTGAGCACTTGGTCGCTGGCGTTCTTGACTGCTTCAGTCAGTGATCGCAAGACACCGGGGCGGGGCTTCAGCCGGGGAGGACGACCAGGTCGTCGCGGTGGACGACCTCGTGGGGCTCGTCGGCGGGCAGGTCGTCCGTGCGCCGCCCCCGCCACTTCTCCACCCACGGGGCAGGGTGGCGCACCAGGCCCTTGGCGAACACGGCCCCGTCCACGCCCGCGATCTCCACCGCGTCGTCGGCCCGGAACCGCCCCGACACGTCGACCACGCCCGCGGGCAGCAGTGACGAGTTGCGCTCCACCAGCGCCCGCCTGGCCCCGTCGTCCACCACCACCGTGCCCGACGAGCCGATGGCGAAGGCGATCCAGAGCTTGCGGGCCGACAGCTTGCGCCCGACATGGGCCCGCACCACCGTGCCCACCCCGGCCTCGCCCCCGGCCGCGGCGGCCAGCACGCCGGGCCGGGACGCGTCGGCGATCACGGTGGGCACCCCCGACCAGGCCGCCATCTTGGCCGCCGCCACCTTGGAGGCCATGCCGCCGCTTCCCCGGTCGCTGCCGCTCTTGCCCGCCACCTGCTCCATCTGGTGGTCGACCTCCACGATCTCCTCGATGAGCGAGGCGCTGGCGTCGAGGCGGGGGTCGGCGGTGAAGAGCCCGGGCGTGTCGGTGAGCAGCACGAGCAGGTCGGCCCGCACCAGATGGGCCACCAGGGCGGCCAGCCGGTCGTTGTCGCCGAAGCGGATCTCGTCGTCGGCGATGGCGTCGTTCTCGTTGATGACCGGCACCGCGCCCAGCTCCAACAACGCCTCCAGCGTCTGGCGGGCGTGCAGATACTGGCTGCGGTGCACGAAGTCGAGGGGGGCGAGCAGCACCTGGGCGCTCACCATCCCCTCGTCGGCGAAGATGCGGTCGTAGGTGCGCATGAGCCTGCTCTGGCCCACGGCCGACACCGCCTGGAGGGTGCGGGTGTCGGTGGGGCGCCGGTCGTCGAACCCCAGGGCGGGAAGGCCGGCAGTGATGGCGCCCGACGTGACGACGAGCACCTGGTGCCCGCCCTGGCGCACGGCCGCCACCTCGCCCGCCAGCTTGGTGACCGCGGCAGGGTCGACGTGGCCCGCCGAGTCGGTGATCGACGACGTGCCGATCTTGACGACCAGGATCATCCGTCGGGCTCGTACTCGAAGGTGAAGCCGCCGATGCGGACCAGGTCGCCCTCGCGCGCCCCGGCCCGGGCCAGGGCCCGGTCCACCCCCAGCCGCTTGAGCCGCCCCTGCACGTAGGCCAGGGCCTGCACGTTGGTGATGTCGCTGACCGCCACCGCCCGCTCGGCGGGCCTGCCCCGCACCACATAGGCGCCGTCGTCGGCCCGCTCGATCAGCACGCCCTCGGGCTCGGGGCGGTGTACCACGTACTGCTCGGGCGGGGGGAGGATGGCCCGGGCCTCGTCCACCAGCTCGCCCACCTGGCCCAGCAGCACGGGCAGCCCCTCGCCCACCACGGCCGAGATGCGCAGACCCTCGAACGCGTCGGCCTCGGGCGAGTCGGGGTCGGCCACGTCGGCCTTCGACCCCACCCGCAGCCGGGGCCGCTCCAACAGCTCGGGCCGGTAGTTGCCCAGCTCCCGCAACAGCACCTGCTCCTGGGCCTGCCAGTCGGCGGTCAGGTCGAGCAGCACCACCAGCACCCGGGCCCGCTCGATATGGCGCAGGAACCGGTGGCCCAGGCCTTTGCCCTCGCTGGCCCCCTCAATGAGCCCGGGGATGTCGGCCACCACGAACTCCTTGTCGTCGAAGCGGACGACGCCGAGGTGGGGCTCAAGGGTGGTGAACGGGTAGTCGGCGATCTTGGGCTTGGCCGCCGAGATGCGCGAGATCAGCGTGGACTTGCCCGCGTTGGGGAAGCCCACCAGGGCCACGTCGGCCATGAGCTTGAGCTCGAGGTTGTACCAGTGCTCCTCGCCCTTCTCGCCCTGCTCGGCGAAGCTGGGCGCCCGCCGCCGGTTGGACAGGAAGCGGGCGTTGCCCTTGCCCCCTCGGCCCCCCTCGGCCGCCAGCCAGCGGGCCCCCTCGCCCACCAGGTCGGCCACCACCTCGCCGTCGAGGCTCTTGACCACGGTGCCCTCGGGGACCTTGACCACCACGTCGGTCCCGTTGCGGCCGTGACGGGCCCGGCCCGCGCCATGGGTGCCGCTGTCGGCCCGTCGGTGCGGGTGGTCCTTGAAAGCCAGCAGCGACGCCGTGTCCCGGCTGGCGACCAGCCACACGTCGCCGCCCTTGCCGCCGTCGCCGCCGTCCGGGCCGCCCCTGGGGACGTGCGCCTCCCGGCGGAACGAGACCGCGCCCGCGCCGCCGTCGCCCGCCCTCACATGAAGCTGCGCCTCGTCCACGAATCCCGACATGCCGGGGTCGAGGATAGGGGGCCGGCCCGGCTCCCTTATGCGTTGAGCGGCGCCACGTTGCTGACCGGGTCCGGCGGCGGGTTGTCGCCCAGCGAGCCCGCGAACGGCTTGTCGGTGGCGAAGTTGAAGATGCCGCCGTCGCTGGCGACCATCAGGTAGGCGTTGCCGTAAGCCACCATCCCGATCATGGGCTTGTTGAGCGGCTTGCCGCCCATCGAGCCCCGGAAGCCCGCGTTGAAGGCGAACGTGCCGCCGTCGGTGGCCACCAGCCAGTAGCCGTCGTTGTCCGGGTCGGGGGCCAGGCCCACCACCGGGCCGTTCAGGTGCTGGCCGCCCATCGAGCCCCGGAAGCGGGCGTCGCCGAAGGCGAAGATGCCGCCGTCCGAGGCCACCATGTAGTAGCCCTGCCCGCTGGGCGTGGCCACCGAGCCGAGCACCGGCCCGTTGAGGGGCGGGAAGCTCGACATGTCGCCCTTGTGCGGCGCGCCGCCGTAGGCGAAGACCCGGCCCTTGTTGGTGAACACCCAGTAGCCCGCCCCGTTGGGGTTGGCCGAGATGGCGCTGGTGATCTCGCCGTTGGGCAGGAGGCCGGGCTGGCCCGACTTCACCGCGTCGCCGAACTCGACCACCTCGCCCCCCTCGGTGAGCAGCCAGTACCCCCGGCCCGACGGAGTGGGCTCGATGTCCACCACGTTGCTGCGTCCGCCCAGGTTGCCGTACCACTTGGCGTCGCCGAATCTGTAGACGTGGCCGGTGCGGTCGACCATCCAGTAGCCCGACCGGTTGACGAACGTGTACTTGTCGCCCGCCACGACGCTGCCGGTCACGCCCCCCACATCGACGGTCACGTCCACCTGGCCCAGGGCGTGGGCAGGGGTGACGGCGGTGATCTTGGTGTCGTTGACCACGGTGAACGACGCCGCGGGGGTGCCGCCGAACTTGACCGCGGTGGCGCCGGTGAAGCGCTGTCCGGTGAGGGTCACGGCCTCGCCGCCCAGGCGGGTGCCCTGGTTGGGCGTCACCGCGTTGACCACCGCGGGGGCGGTGAACCGGTAGTTGTCGGCCGCCGTGTTGGGGCTGGTGCCGTACTCGGTGGTCACCCGCACGTCGCTGAGCACGTTGCTGAGGGCCGGGGCGGTGGCGGTGATCTTGGAGGAGTTGACCACGGTCACGGACGTGGCCGACGAGCTGTTGAACACCACCGACGAGGACGTGGTGAAGCCGCTGCCGTTGATGGTGACCGTGTTGCCCCCGCCGTTGGGCCCGACCGTGGGCGACACCGACGACACCGTGGGCCCGTCGAGGGCGATGCGGCCGGCCGCCGTGCCCCAGTTGCACGCCTTAGTCGTGGTGTTGCTCGTGGTAGCCGAGTACTCGCCCGCCACCCACACGTCGTCAGACGACGGGTCGGGCGCGGCCGCGCTGTAGTCGCCGAAGCGGCCGGGGTTGGCCCCCGAGCCGAAACACGTGTTGGACGACTCGTTGTAGACGGCCTCGCCCGCCTTCACCGTCACGAACGACGACAGCCTGCCGGTCTCCGTGTCGAGCTGGCCCGCCGCCACCACGCCCGCGAAGCTGCTCGCCGAGCCCCGGGAGAACACGGCCACGCTGTCGTCGTTGGCGTTGAAGCTCACGGCCGGGAACATGAGGTGGGCGCCCGACTGGCCCGCGTCGAAGTCCTGGGTCACCGCGGGCGTGCCCGCGGTGGAGACCTGCACCAGACGGCCGCACGACCGCACGACGGTGTCCCCGACCGGGATGCAGCCCGCGCTGCCGAAGGTCCACATGAGCCCGTTCTTCCACACTGAGTGGAGGAAGCGGTCGTCACCGGTGTCGATCAGGGCCGCCGACCCCGATTGGGGCGAAGGCGGCGGCGTCGACGTGGCCCGGATGGTGGGGAACGACTCGGTGATGCTGACCGCGGCCGGGGGCACGCCGGTGATCGTCATCACGGCCACGGTGGGCCCGGGCTTGGTCTGCACCGCCCCGCTGGGGTCGGCGTTGTTGTAGGCCGCGAAGGCGGTGGTGGACGCGCTCAAGCCCTCGGCCGGGGCGATGGAGAACCGCCCGAGCGACGGGGCCAGGGTGGCGGAGCTCAGGGCCGTGCCGGCCAGGGCCGAGGCCTTGTCGTAGACCCGCAGCTCGGCCCCGGCGAAGTTGGGGCTGTAGTCGTCCCAGGCGATCACGACCTTGTCGTCGTTCAGGCCCAGCTTGGCCTGGTCGTAGAGGACGCCCGAGCTGTTGGTGGCGGCCACGTACCGGTGCCAGAGGCCGGCCGGGTCCGAGGTCTGCGACACGTTGAGGTACATCTGACCCGAGGCGAAGGCGTTGCAGTTCGGGTCGGCGCACGTGTAGCCGATGCCGATGGCGAACCAGCGCTGAGTCGACGCGTCGTAGATCACCCGCGGGTCGCTGAAGTTGTAGCCCGAAGGGACGTCGAAGAAGGTGTCGAGCCGGGAGGGGCCGCTCAGGCGAGTACCGGTGCGGCTCCAGATGGACCACGAGACGTTGACCATCTCGACCACCTCGTTGGGGCTCACCGCCATCTGCGTGTCGGGCGGGGCCACGAACTCTCCCAGGGCCGTGAACTGGTCGGTCATGGTGGTCATGGGGAAGCTGGTGGCCGCACTCACCACCCGCGGCTCGGCGGCCGCGGGCTGGGGGCTCCCGCCCTCCTGGCTGCGGGCCGCGGCCGCGGCCTTGGCTCGTTGCGCGGCCTCGGGGTTGGGCGAGCGGCGGGGCAGGCGCCGGGCGGGCGGGGCCGCCGCGTCGGCGCTGTCGGCCCGAGCCGCCGACGGGGCCGCCAGCGCCCGCACGTCCACCGTGCTGCTGCGGGCCACCGAAGGCCCGGGCTGGAGGACAAGCGGCGACGGGTCTGCCGGGGCGGCCGGGGCGGCCGCTTCAGCAGCCAGGGCAGGAAGCAGCGAGAGAAGCAGGGCGGGGATGAGGAGCAACGTCCGGGCGCGCATGTCGGTGTTGAACATATGAGAGATCGCGGCCCGGACGCGACAGGGGGCCGCAGACCGGATGGAATTCCGGTCCGCGGCCCCCTGGGCACTGCGGTGTGCTGCTCGAACTACACGGCGGAGATGCCGACCACCGGTGCGTTCAACGGCTGCCCGTGCATCGAGCCGTGGAACTGTGCACCGAAGGCGAACACGCCACCGTCGAGGCCGGCCAGGAAGTAGCCGGTGCCGAGGCGGTTGGACGACACGCCCAGGATCGGCCCCTCGAGGTTGAGGTTGAGGGCGTTGCCCAGATCCGGAGCGGTGCCGAAGCGGCTCACATTGCCGTCCAAGCCGGCCAGCCAGTAGCCGCCCACCTTGTCCGAGGCGATGCCCATCACCGGTGCCGCACCCTGGCCCACGAGCGAGCCGAGGAACGGAGCGGCGATGCCGAACACCCCGCCGTCCAACGCCGACAGGTTGTACCCGTCGCCGTCGGCGTCCACGGCCATGGCCGAGATCGGGCCGTTGAGGGCCATGCCGCCCAGCGAGCCGCTGAACACGGCGCTGCCGTAGGCGAAGACGCCGCCGTCCTCAGCGATGAGGAAGTAGCCCTTCCCGTCCGGCGTGGGCTGGATGCCCACGATGCGGCCGGCCAGCGGCTCGTTGAGGGCGTTGCCGAAGAAGCCGGCATCGCCGTAGGCGAACACGCCGCCGTCCTCACCAGCCAGCCAGTACCCGTTGCCCGTGGGCGAGGCTGCGATGCCCACGATGGGCGCCGCAAGGGCCTCGTTCAAGGCGTTGCCCTTGAAATGGGCGTCGGGGCCGAAGGCGAACACGCCGCCCTCCGACGAGGTCGTGTAGTACCCCTCGAGCGGAGCAGCCTCAAAGGCGCCGACGTCACAGCCGAGGCCGAGGATACGCCCAACGCCGCGCTGGTCGACCGTGGGGCACGCCGTGTCCTTGGCGTTGTCCCGGGCCGGGCTGATGGCGCCGAGCTTCTGGGTGGGCGTGGGCCCGCCGTTGTCGGCCAGCGGCTCGAGCAGCGGGTCCGTGTTGACCTGGTCGCCCAGGTTGGTGAAGCCGCAGGTTTCGCCGCTGTCCAGGTTGCCGCCGGCAGAGCGGACAGGCCCGGCAAACCAGAAGCAGTCCAGGTCGGCAGGCTGGTTCTGCCCGATGATGCTGTTCTGGATGTTGACCAGGGCCTCACCGATGAAGATGCCGGAGCCCACCTCGTTGCCCGTGGGGACCACGATGTCGACCTTGGGCCTGCCGACCCGGGCGGCGAACTTCCGTGCCTCCCTGGCCTTGGTGTTCTTGACCCGCGTCTCGGCGGTCGCCACCGTCGACGGGGTGCCGAGCACGGTGTTGTCGCCGATGGTGACGTTGAGCAGGCTGACGTCGTCGTCGACCAGCAGGCCGCCGCCGATGGCACCACTGCCGTCGCCCGTCGCCTTCAGCGTGTTGCCGCTGAAGGTGCTGTTGACCACGGTGGTCAGGTAGTTGAAGAGGGTGGTGCCGGAAAGCTCGGTCCACGTCTCGTCGGTGGTGGCCGTGTTGCGCCCCACCGTGCTCTGCCTCACCGTGGCCATACCGTTGGAGAACCAGGCCGTGCCCGCCGCATAGGTCGGATTGGTGAGCGTGTTGTCCACCACCGCCGTGCGGTTCACGTTGACCAGGTCGTCGGTGTAGAGGGCGCCGCCGTAGACCTCGGCGTAGCCCGCGTCGACGGTGTTGCCGCTGATGGTCGTGTCGACCAGCGACAAGAGGTTGTCGGCATAGACCGCGCCGCCCCCGATGTAGCCGCCGCAGAACCACAGGCCGAGCTTGACCAGCTCTGCCTGGTCGGCAATCACGGTCGCCTTGTTGCCGGTGACCTTGGAGTTGTTGACCGCGGCCTGGTCGTCAAGCAGCAGCGCGCCGCCGTAGATGAAGTTGCCGGCCGTCGTGGTGTTGTCGGCCACGGTGACTTTGTCCAGCTCGGCCCGCCGGTCGAGGCGGACGGCGCCGCCGTCGACCTCGTTGCCGCCGTCAGCCGTGTTGTTGGTGACCTCCACCTCCGACAGGTTGAGGAAGCCGTACGCCGAGATGCCCGCACCGTCGACGTAGTCCGGCGCAGTGGCCGTGTTGTCGTCGACGGTGACATTGGACAGGCTGCCATGGCTGTCGAAGGTGAACGGACCGAATTGGTCGTGGTCGGTGAAGACGCCGCCGCCGAGGGCGTCGTCCGACGCAGCGAGGGTGTTGCCCTGGATGGTCGAGTTCTTGACCAGCAGGTTCTCGCTGAAGTCGTAGATGCCGCCGCCGAGGGCGTCGTTCTCGCCGCCGCCGGTGTCAACCGAGTTGTTGCTGATGGTGACCCCGTCGATGGTGATCGGGTCCCAGTTCACAACACCCCCGCCGAACATGAAGCTGCCCCACCGGTCGACGATGACGAAGGCCACATCCGTGGCCGTGGCCGTGGCATCGTTCGACAGCGTGACGCCGATGACGGGGCCGTCGGAGACGAGGCCGGTGATGGTGGTGCCTGCCGGGATGCCGGCGCCGGTCACCATGAGGCCGATGTCGCCCGGGTTGAACCCCGGGGCACTGGACAACAGGGTGTTATCCCCGTCCGTGGTCTTGCCGTCGGTGTACATCCTGTCCGTATGGCGGAGCTGGTTGCCCGACACCGTGCCGCCGATGAAGGAGGCGGAGTGGTCGTTGACCAGGCCTGCGCCGTCGAGCCAGCACCAAGTGCACTCGCTCTCGATGGCGTTGCCGGTGATGTCGACGTTGGTCAGGGCCAACTGGTTCTCGCTGTAGATGCCGCCGCCCTCGCCCCAGCCTTCGCCGGAGATGAGGTTGTCGGCCACGTCCACGTTGTCCAGGGTGGCCAAGCCGTCGATGTCAATCCTGTATGGACCGAAGCGGAAGTAGAAGTCCATGTTGGCCAGGCCTGCGCCAACGCCCCCGCCCTCATCCGAGGGGGTGGAGATCTCGTTGCCGGAGATGGAGCCGCCCGTGGCATTCAGGACGCCGAGGTTGTAGATGCCGCCGCCCATCACGGCCGCGTCGAAGAAGATGTAGCTCACGAAGCCCCAGATGCCGTAGGGCTCAAGGAAGTTGCCGTCCACCTTGGCGTCCTGGAGAACCGCGTTACCCAGGTTGGCGATGCCGCCGCCCGCCAGGCCGGCCACGTTGGCGGTTTCCTCTCCCGAGCCGCCGACCACCGTGTTCTGGAGGTAGATCGAGCCCAGGTTGAAGATGCCCGCGCCGATGCCGCCGAAGTTGTTCTTGACCACGCTGTCGTACATCCAGAGCGAGCCGCCCCAGAAGTTGAAGACCGCGCCGCCGACCTCGGCCGCGTTGCCCCGCAGGACGACATTGGTCATGGTCACGGCCGCGTCCCCGATGAGGACCGCGCCGCCCAGGAACTGCGAGCCGTTCTCGATGGTCACGCCGACGAAGTCGACGGCGGGGGGAACGGAGACCACGACCTTGGGCTTGGCCACCTTGGCGTTGGCCTTGTCGACTGATGTGCCAACCGGGCCGATGGGGCCGAAGAGCCCGTTGATGTTGAAGATCCCGTTCTCGATGTTGTCGCCACCGTTGATGATGGTGTTGGCGGGGTCGTCGCCGATGATCTTCATCGAGTTCCAGATGCCCACCAGGCCGTTGTCGATCTTGTACTCGCCGGCCGGGAGGTGGATCTCAGTGGTGACGCCCTCGTTGAGGTTGGCCGCCTCGATGGCGGCACGGAGCGTGCACTTGCCATCTTCGTCGTCGACACACGTGCCCGGCAGGGCCGTGTTCAGCAGGCCGAAGTCGGCCTCGCTGTCGACGGTGAAGACTGAGGTCGCCGCAGCCGCGGCCCGGGGTTGGGCGGTCAGCTTGGCCGCCGCCTTCTTGCCGGGCGCCAGCGCGCCAATGGCCGCCAGCGCTTCCTTGGTCGCCGGGCGCATGGCGGCATCGGCCTTGTCGGCCAGTGCTTCACGATCTGTCTTGGCCACATGCTGCTTGGCCACCGTCCTGGTCTGCTTGGTGCGCTCGACGTGCTTGAGCACGCCCTTCCTGGTGCTGACCTGCTGCTGTGCCGAATTCGCATTGGCAGGCACGAAGCCCACCATGCCGACGGCCAGCGCGACGCCTGTGGCCAGCGCGAGTACCCGCATGGCCGCCGATCGCCGGAGCCGTTGCCCCCGAACCATCTCCATTGAACCTCCGCTGGTATCTGACGCGCTCCGTGGACAGGAGCCGAGACCGACAGTACGGAGAGTGAGGGCTAGCCCTCATCATGCAGATTGATGAAATGCTCCCTGGAGCACAGGCATATTCCGGACAACTGGGGGCAACTCGCCCGCGGGGACGGGCGCGGGCGCGGCGAAGGCGCCCGTTGGGCGCCTTCGAGTGGATTGCCGGGTTGTGGCGGCTTGGCGCCGCCACGGGCTCTCAGCCGGGGAGGATGTCCACCAGCTTGCGGCCCTTGCGGGAGCCGAACTTCACCTTGCCGTCGAGCAGGGCGAAAAGGGTGTCGTCGCCGCCTCGGCCCACGTTCAGCCCGGGGTGGAACTTGGTGCCCCGCTGGCGCACGATGATCGACCCGGCCGTCACCGCCGTGCCGTCGAACACCTTCACGCCCAGGCGCTGTGCGGCCGAGTCCCGGCCGTTGCGAGTGGAGCCGCCGCCCTTGGTCTTTGACATCGCCTACTCCTCCGCTCCTGCTGCCTCCGGGGCCGGGGTGGCAGCGGCCTGCTTGCTCTTGGCCTGACCACCCTTCGTGATCCCGGTGATCTCGATCGTCGTGTACTGCTGCCGGTGCCCCCAGC
>DASYMT010000017.1:0-4515 GCA_036008925.1 Acidimicrobiales bacterium
GGTGCGAGCCGACCGGCCGTCGGCTCCGGCGGCCAGCCGGTCGCGGTAGGCCCCGGCCAGCGTGGCCAGGCCGGTGCGCAGCTCGTCCATGCGCACCCGGCGCTGCTCCCGCTTGTGCCGGTCGGCCAACTCCTTGCGCCGACTCCCCCGCTCCCCATTCCGCTCGGCCCGGGCCTCCAGCTCGGCCAGCTCCTCGGCCTGTCGGGCGGCCAGCGCCTCCAAGGGCTCCTCGGTCGAGGCCAGCAGCTCCTCGGCCAGCGCGGCCACCGCCGCGCCGGTGCCGTCGAGTCGCTCAGGGGCGGCCGCCCACCGCGCCCGCCGGGCCACGAAGCCAGGGTCGTTGGCCAGCAGACGGGCGCGGGACAGCGAGCCGCCCGCCGCCGCCGCGACCGTCCTCGCCTGGTCCGGCGCCACCCCCGCATCCGTCAGCGCGGCAGCCAGGACGCTCTCGGGCAACGGGCGGAAGTCGATGCGCACACAGCGGCTGGCGATGGTCACCAGCTCGGGCGGGACGTGCTCGGCCAGCCCCACGAACACCGTCCCCGGCGGTGGCTCCTCCAGCGTCTTCAGCAGGGCGGGCGCGATCTGGGCGGCCAGGTCGAGGTCGGGGATGACGATCACCTTGCGCGGCCCCTCGGCCGCCGACCGCAGAGCCAGCCTGGTGATCTCCCGGGCGTCGCCCACCGACAGCCGGGCCCCCTCCCGCTCGTACACCAGCACGTCGGGGTGCACGCCGTCGCCCACCCGCCTGCACACCTCGCACCCGTCGCCCCCGCCCGCCCCGCACAACAAGGCGGCGGCAAAGGCCCGGGCCGCGGCCCGCTTGCCCACGCCGTCGGGGCCGACGAACAAGTAGGCGTGGACGGGCGCGGCGGCCGCGGCCCGCAACTGGGCGGTGGCCGCAGGCTGGCCGAGCACGTCGATCACACCGTCAAGAACACCGTCGGTCACGGCGAGAGTCTGGCTGACACTGCGTCCCACACGCGCCGCTCCACTTCGTCGGGGGCGCCCACGCCGTCGACCACCGCCCACCGTTCAGGCTCGGCCTCGGCCAGCTCGCGATACCCCGCGGCCACCCGCTCGTGGAACCCGCCCCCCTCGGCCTCGAAGCGGTCCCGCTCGCCCAGCCGGGCCGCGGCCACCTCGTCGGGCACGTCGAGCAGCACCACCACGTCGGCCCACAGCCCTCCGGTGGCCCAGTCCGACAGCCCCCGCACCTCGTCAAGCCCCAATCCCCGGCCGTAGCCCTGGTAGGCGATGGACGAATAGGCATAGCGGTCGGTCACCACGTCCCGGCCGTTCGACAACGCCGGTCGCACCACACCGGCCACGTGCTGGGCCCTGGCCCCGGCCATGAGCAGAGCCTCGGCCCGCGGGTCGAGGTCCATCACGGCCGGGTCGAGCAGCAGCTCGCGGATGTGCTCGCCCACCGCGGTGCCGCCCGGCTCACGGGTGAGGACGGCGCCGAGGCGGTTGGCCAGCCGGGCCGCCTGGGTCGACTTGCCGCTGGCCTCGCCCCCCTCGAAGGCGACGAGCCTGCCCCGGCTCACGAGGCGTGGTCCCGGCTCCGCAGCGAGTACCGGGCCAGCAGCCCCGCGCCCAGGATGATCACGCCGCCCAGCCAGAGGGTGAGGCGGGCGCCGGGCAGCGACACGTCCAAGCCGCCGACCGAGACCGACTTGTTGAACAGGGCCTTGGACAGGCGGTCGAGCAGGCCGGACAGGATGGGCGCCAGGCCGAAGGCCAACAACAGGCAGAAGCGGATGAGCGTGTAGAGGGTGGCGAAGATGCGGCCCCGCAACTCGTCCTCCACGTTGGTCTGGAGGATGGTGAAGCCGAGGATGTAGACGGCGCCGGCGCACAGCCCGAGCACGCTGACGAAGACCATGGCCGGGAGCAGCGAGGACATCGACGCCCCCGCGATCTGGGACAGCCCCGCGCCGAGCACGGCCATCACGAAGATGCGCTCATGGGGCAGCCGCTTCTGCACGACCGACAGGCCGATGATGCCCGCCGCCACCCCCGTCCCCAGGGCGGTGAGCAGCAGGCCGAAGCCCGCGGTGCCGCCGCCCAGCACCTCCCGGGACATGACCACGCCGAGGGGCACCAGCATCCCCCCGCCCACCAGGCCGGTGCCGATGCCGAGGATCACCGAGCGCACCACCGGCGACGAGCCGATGAACTTCCACCCCTCGGCCAGGTCGCGGAACGTGCGGCCGAAGTCGAGCCGCTCCTTGCCAGCTCCGTTTTGCTTGCGCTTGGGCAGGGCGAGGGTCGAGATCATCAGGGCGGAGACGAAGAACGTCCCCACGTCGAACCAGATGGCCACCGTCTCCTGGCTGACCCGCAGCGAGTTGAGCAGGTCCCAGTGGCCCAGCCACTTGGCCACGCCCGCCAGCGCCGCGAACAGGGCCGTGCCCACCGGGAAGGTCCCGTAGGCAGCCACCAGCGACAGCGAGTTGGCGTTGGCCAGGAACTCGGGCCGCACCAGGTTGGGGACCGACGCCTCCTTGGCGGGCGACCACATCAGGGTGAAGACCTCGAGCATGAACGAGGCCAGGACGAGCCCGGGGAGCGTGTCCACGAACGGCAGCGTCGCCAGCACCAGGCCCCGCCCGATGTCGCACACGACCATGACCTTCTTGCGGTCCCAGCGGTCGAGGAACACGCCCGCCGCGGGGGCCAGGAAGAAGCCGGGGACGAGCCGGGCCGACAGCACCACGCCGACGGCCGCGTCGGGGGACGACTTGCCGATGCGCGCCGCGATGGCGGTGACGGCCACGAACCCGATCCAGTCGCCCAGCGAGGAGACGACCTGGGCCAGCCACAGGCGGAAGAACGCGGCCGTGCCGAAGAGCCGCAGGGTGGATGCGGTCTCCAAGGGCGCGACGTCGCGGGGGACAGGCCGGCCGGGCTCGGTGGGGACGTCGGACCCGGCGTCGCCCGCAGCTTCAGGCACGGGTTACACGGTAGGTGAGCGGCGGATGGAAACCACGCACCCGCCTCAGTCCTGCTTCGGCGCCTTCTTGGCCGTCTTCTTGGTCGCCTTCTTGACTGTCTTCTTGGCCGTTTTGGTCGCCTTGGCCGCCTTTTTGGCCCCCCGCTTGGCCTTGGGCGGCCCCGCTAAGCGCTTTTCGGCCAGCAGCTCGGCCGCCCGCTCCAAGGTCAGCTCCTCGACCGTGTCGCCCTTGCGCAGCGAGGCGTTGTACTCGCCGTCGGTGACGTAGGGGCCGAAGCGGCCGTCCTTCACCACGATGGGCTGGCCGGTGGCCGGGTCGGCCCCCATCTCCCGCAGCGGCCCGGCCGCCGCCCCCTGGCCCCGTCGCCGCTTGGGCTCGGCCAGCACGGCCAGCGCCTCGTCCAGGGTGATGGTGAGGAGCTTCTCCTCCGAGTCGATGCTGCGGCTGTCGTTGCCCTTCTTGATGTACGGCCCATAGCGGCCGTTCATGGCGACGATCTCCTCGCCGTCGTCGGGGTGGGCGCCGACGGTGCGGGGCAGCGTGAGCAGCTTCAGGGCGTCGTCGACCGTGACCGTGTCGAGCGACATGGACTTGAACAGCGACGCGGTGCGGGGCTTGTCCTTGCTGCCCTCCTGCAACTCCCCGAGCTGCACATACGGGCCGTACCGACCGGCCTTGGCGATGACGGGCAGGCCGGTGTCCGGGTCCTGGCCCAGCACGATGTCGCCCGCGGGCTGAGACAGCAGCTCTTCGGCCTTGGCCACGGTGAGCTCGTCGGGGGCCAGTTCGTCGGGGATGGACGCCCGCTCCTCGCCCCGCTGGATGTAGGGGCCGAAGCGGCCGACGCGGACCACGACGTCTGTGCCGTCGGAGCTGCGGCCGATGGGGAAGCTGTTGACCTCGCGGGCGTCGATCTCGTCGAGGTGCTCGGACACCAGCGACTTGAGCCCCGGCTTGCCGTTCCCGAAGTAGAACTCGCGCAGCCACGGGACCCGCTCCTTCTCCCGGCGGGCGATGGCGTCGAGGTCGTCCTCGAGGGCGGCGGTGAATCCGTAGTCGACCAGGTCGGGGAAGTGCTGCTCCAGCAGGCCGATGACCGCGAACGCCGTCCAGGTGGGGATGAGGGACGCGCCCCGCTTCCAGACGTAGCCCCGGTCCTGGATGGTCGACATGATCGACGCGTAGGTGGACGGCCGGCCCACGCCCTTCTCCTCCAGCGCCTTCACCAGCGACGCCTCGGTGTAGCGGGCGGGGGGCTGGGTCGCGTGGCCCTTCGGCTCGACGCCGGCGCAGTCGACGTTCTCGCCCTGGGCCAGCGCGGGCAGCCGGACCTCGCGGTCCTCCAGCTCGGCCTCGGGGTCGTCCGCGCCCTCGACGTACGCGCGCATGAACCCGGGGAACGTGATGACCTTGCCGCTCGCGGCGAACTCCGCGTCCTCGGCATCGGTCCGCGCGCCGATGCGGACCTGCAACGACTGCCCGGTCGCGTCGCTCATCTGCGAGGCGACGGTCCGCTTCCAGACCAGGTCGTAGAGCCGCAGCTCGTCGCCGGACA
>DASYMT010000018.1:0-3939 GCA_036008925.1 Acidimicrobiales bacterium
TCCAGCACGACGTGCACGCGCAGCCGCTCGGCCACGGCCAGGGCGAGGGGGGTGGAGCGCGAGCCGGGCGACACCACCGCGTCGGTCACCCCCGCCCGCACCCACTCGTCGACCAGGGTGGCGGCGAAGGCGGCCTGTACCGTCATGGGCGATGCTCCACGCCGATGTGCTGGGCACCGGCCCTCGTCTCGTGCTGGTGCACGGCTTCACCCAGACCCGCCGGTCGTGGGGCCCGGCCGCCGCCTTGTTGGGCGCTTCGCACGAGCTGGTGCTGGTCGACGCGCCGGGCCACGGCCGGTCGGGCGCGGTGCGGGCCGACCTGTGGGAGGGCGGCCGGATGATCGGCGAGGTCGGCGGGCGGGCCGACTATCTGGGCTACTCCATGGGCGGGCGCTTCCTGCTGCACTTGGCCCTCGACCACCCCGAGCTTGTGACCCGGCTGGTGCTGGTGGGCGCCACCGCCGGGATCGAGGACCTGCCCGCCCGCATGGAGCGGCGCAAGGGCGACAGCGAGTGGGCCGAGCTGGTGTTGACGGAGGGGGTCGAGGCGTTCCTCGACCGGTGGCTGGCCGGGCCGCTGTTCCGCGGCCTGTCCCCCGAGGCCGCGGGCCGCGAGGCCCGGCTGGAGAACACCGCGTTGGGCCTGGCGTCGAGCCTGCGGCTGGCGGGCACCGGCAGGCAGGAGCCGTTGTGGGACCGGCTGTCGGGCCTGTCCATGCCCGTACTGCTGGTGGTGGGCGCGGCGGACGACAAGTTCCGGGCCGTGGCCGAGCGCATGGGGGAGGCCATCGGGGACAACGCCTCGCAGGCCGTGATCGAGGGGGCCGGGCACGCCGCCCACCTGGAGCAGCCCGCCGCCTTCGCCGACGCGGTGCGGACGTTCCTCGCCTCGGCGTCGGCGTCGCACTAGCGGGACAGGCCGAGGGCGAACAGGACGGCGAACCCGAGCTGGGCCTGGCCCGTGCGCACCAGGACCGGGATCAGCGCCGGCCCCGTCGCCCCGGTGAGGACGGCGCGCAGCGGGGCGATGGCGAGGGGCAGCGCGGCCAGCGCCAGGACGGCCCACGGGCGGGGGAAGGCGAGGAGCAGGACGAAGACGAAGGGCAGGACCACGCAGGCCGCGTAGAGGGCGCGGGTGGCGGGGTCGCCCATGCGGACGGCGAGGGTGCGCTTGCCCGCCACCAGGTCGGTGGGGATGTCGCGCAGGTTGTTGACCACCAGGAGGGCGGTGGCCAGCAGGCCCACGGGCACGGCCGCGGCCAGGGCCAGCGCCGTGACCTGTTGTGTGTGTACAAACGCAGATCCTGCGACTGCCACCAGGCCGAAGAACACGAAGACGAACAGCTCGCCCAGGCCCGCGTAGCCGTAGGGCCGGGGGCCGCCGGTGTAGAGCCAGCCCGCGGCGAAACAGGCCGCGCCCACCGCGATCAGCCAGGGCGTGGTGGCCGCGGCGAGGGCCAGTCCGGCGACTGCCGCCACGCCGAAGGCGGCCATTGCCGCGCCTTTGACCTGCCGCGGCGTGGCCAGGCCCGAGGCAGTCAGGCGCACGGGCCCGACCCGGACGTCGTCGGTGCCGCGCACGCCGTCGGCATAGTCGTTCGAGTAGTTGGTGGCGATCTGCACGGCCAGGGCCACGACGAGGGCGGCGGCGGCCCGCCACCAGAAGACATGGCCCTGCGAGGCTGCGACCGCGGTGCCGACCAGCACGGGCGCCACGGCCGCGGGGAGGGTGCGGGGGCGGGCGCCGAGGACCCACTTGTTCTGGCGGGTGGGGGCGGGCGCGGTCATCGGCCGGTCACGGCCGGCGGGGGAACTTGCCGAAGGCCGGGCGGCGCTTCTCCACGTAGGCGTTGCGACCCTCTTGGGCCTCCTCCGACATGTAGAAGAGCAAGGTGGCGTCGCCCGCCAACTGCTGGATGCCGGCCAGGCCGTCGTCCGCCGCGTTCATGCTCGCCTTCAGCAGGCGCAGGGCGAGGGGCGATAGGGCCAGCATCTCCCGGCACCACTGGACGGTGGCCTCCTCCAACTCCTCCAGCGGCACCACCGTGTTGACCAGGCCCATCCGCTCGGCCTGGTCGGCGTCGTACTGGCGGCAGAGGAACCAGATCTCCCGGGCCTTCTTCTGCCCGACGCTGCGGGCCAGCAGCCCCGAGCCGTACCCGCCGTCGAACGAGCCGACCTTGGGGCCGGTCTGGCCGAAGCGGGCGTTGTCGGCCGCAATGGTGAGGTCGCACACGACGTGCAGGACGTGGCCGCCGCCCACCGCGTACCCGGCCACCATGGCCACCACCGGCTTGGGGCAACGGCGGATCTGGATCTGGAGGTCGAGGACGTTGAGGCGGCCGATGCCCTGCTGGGCCACCTCGTCGTCGCCGATGTAGCCGTCCTCGCCCCGGATGCGCTGGTCGCCGCCGGAGCAGAAGGCCATGGTGCCCTCGCCGGTGAGGACGATGACGCCGACCTCGGGATCGTCCTGGGCCCGTCGGAAGGCGTCGCTCAGCTCGAAGAGGGTCTGGGGGCGGAAGGCGTTGCGGACCTCGGGCCGGTTGATGGTGATCTTGGCGACGCGGCCTTGGCCCTCGCTCTCGCCCCGGCCCTCGTCGGGGTCGGCCGTCTCGTAGCGGATGTCGCCGTAGTCGGGACCTGCCTGCTGCCAGTCGGCGCCGGGCCGGATGGTCCTGGCCTGCGAGGTGCGGACCCACGCCGCCCGGTCGAACGCGGTGCCCTGGCCTGCGCCTGCGCCCGCGGCTGGTCCGCCCGCGCTGCCCGTCTGACTCTGAGAGTGATCGCTCATACGGTTCGCTACCGTACTGCGGGTGCCCGTCCTGGTCCCACTCGTCACCTCCCCGGCCCGCGGCTTCGTCGACGGGCTGCGCCGGGCCTGGGAGCGGGGCGACGCCGTGCTGCCCGTGGACCACCGCCTTCCGGCGGCTGCGCAGCGGGACCTGGCCGTGTCGTTGGGGGCGGGGGAGCCGGTGGAGGCGGGCGACGCCTTGGTCATGGCCACGTCCGGCACCACGGCTTTGCCCCGGGGGGTGGTGCTGAACCATGCCGCGGTGGAGGCATCTGCCTTGGCGACGTCGCGGCGGCTGGACGTCGACCCCGGGCGGGACACGTGGTTGTCGGCCCTGCCGCTGGCCCATGTGGGGGGGCTGTCGGTGATTGCCCGGGCGCTGGTTCTGGGCGTGCCCTTCACCTTCGACTGGGACGACCCGGCCTGCACCCTCACGTCGCTCGTGCCCACCCAGGTCCAGCGCCTCTCCCCTGGCGCCCTCCACCGCTTCCGCCATGTGCTGGTGGGCGGGTCGGCCGACTGGGGCGCGGCCGAACGGCCGGACAACGTGGTGCACACCTATGGGATGACCGAGACGGGCAGCGGGGTGGTCTACGACGGTCTGCCGCTCGACGGGGTGGACGTGCGGGTCGACCCGGCCGACTCCCAGGTCTGGCTGCGCGGCCCCATGCTGCTGCGGGCCTACCGCCACGGCCCCGCGCCGTTCGACGCCGCGGGCTGGCTGCCCACCGGCGACGCAGGCTGGTTGGAAGAGGAGCCTGGCGCCGGTGCTGTCGGCGGGCGGCTGCACATCCTCGGCAGGCTGGACGATGTGATCGTCACCGGGGCCGAGAAGGTCTGGCCCGACGCGGTGGAGCGCGCCCTGCGGGCCGCGGCGGGCGTGGCCGAGGTGGCGGTGGCGGGCAGGCCCGATGCCGAGTGGGGCCAGCGGGTGGTCGCCTTCGTGGTCCCCGCCTCCCCCGCCGCCCCGCCATCCCTCGACGCCCTGCGGGACGCGGTCAAAGCGTCACTCCCCCCGTGGTGCGCGCCCAAGGAGCTGGTGCTCGTCGAGTCGCTGCCCAGGACCGCCATCGGGAAAGTCATCCGTAAGTCGTTACGAACGGTTGACGACGACTAACCGTTAGTCCAGACTAACGGTTAGTGAC
>DASYMT010000019.1:0-3916 GCA_036008925.1 Acidimicrobiales bacterium
TCGGCATACGGACCCCGCGCGCCGAGAAGCGCAGGGCGGCGTGCGAGGCCCGACTTGTCCCCTCGACTGGCGCGCTAGGGTTCGACCCATGCCGCTGCCGCCTTCGCTTTCCCCTGAGCAACGACAGGCCGCGCTGGACAAGGCTGCCGCCGCCCGCCGCCAGCGCGCCGAATTGAAGGAGAAGCTCAAAATGGGCTCCGTCTCCTTCCCCGAGCTGCTTGAGCAGGGGAGCCGTGACGAGGTCGTTGGGAAGATGAAGGTGCTCGCCGTGCTCGAGTCCCTTCCCGGTCTGGGCAAGGTCAAGGCCCGCCGCCTCATGGAGACCGTGCGGATCAGCGAGGCCCGTCGCATCCAGGGCCTGGGCGCCAATCAGCGGGACAACCTGCTGAAGGAGCTCGGGAAGCACTGATCGTCGTCATCTTCGGGCCGGGGGGCGTGGGCAAAGGCACGCTGGTCGCCCGGCTCCTCGAGCACGACGACCGGCTGTGGCTGAGCCGGTCGTGGACGACCCGGGCCCGCCGCCCCGGCGAGTCGCCCGACGCCTACACCTTCGTCGACCGCCCGGCCTTCGAGGCCCGCGCGGCCGAGGGCGGCTTCCTGGAGTGGGACGAGCACCTGGGCCACCTCTACGGGACGCCCATACCCCACGCCCCGCCCGACAAGGACGTGGTGCTGGAGATCGACGTCAACGGGGCCATGCAGATCCGCCAGCAGTTCCCCGACGCCCTCGTCCTGCTGGTGGAGCCGCCGTCGCGCCACGAGCTCCAGGCCCGGCTGTCGAAACGGGGCGACACGCCCGAAAGCGTCGAAGCGCGGCTCCAGCGGGCCGACATGGAGGTGGGCAAAGGCCGCGAGGTGGCCGATCACGTCATCGTGAACGACGACCTGGACCGGGCTGTCGCGGAGGCGGCCGGTATACTCGAAGAGCACCGCAATCCCCCCGGAGGAACCCCCTGATGGCCACGCGCCGCCCGACCATGATGGACCCGCCCATCGAGAGCCTGCTCGACAAGGTCGACTCCAAGTTCACGCTGGTCGTGCTGGCCTCCAAGCGGGGCCGCCAGATCAACTCCTACTTCAACCAGCTCGGCGAGGGGCTGGGGGCCATCGTGCCCCCGCAGGTGACCTCGGTGTCCCGCAAGCCCCTGTCCATCGCCCTCGAAGAGGTGGCCGCAGGCAAGATCGTCTTCACCCGTGAGGACGAAGAGGCGGTCGAGGGCGAAGCCGAGGCCGAGGCCTAAGAGCCGTTGTGACCACGCGCCTCGCCGGGCGCCGGGTGGTGCTCGGCGTCTCGGGGGGCATTGCGGCCTACAAGGCAGTCGAGGTGTGCCGCAGGCTGGTCGACGCGGGCGCCCACGTCAGCCCGGTCATGACGGCCGACGCCACCCGCTTCGTGGGCGAGGTCACCTTCTCCGCCCTGGCGTCCGAGAAGGTCCGCACCTCCCTGTGGGACGAGGCCGAGCCCATCCCGCACACCCGCCTGGGCCAGTCGGCCGACGTGATCGTGGTCGCCCCGGCCACCGCCCGGGTCATCGGCTCGTACGTGGCCGGCATCTCCGACGACCTGCTGTTGGCCACCCTTCTCGCCACCCGGGCGCCGGTCGTGGTGTGCCCGGCCATGCACACCGAGATGTGGGAGCACCCGGCCGTGCAGGACAACATCGCCACGTTGCGCCGACGGGGCGTGACCGTGGTCGACCCGGCCGTGGGGCGGCTGGCGGGCGGCGACAGCGGCGCAGGCCGACTGGCCGAGCCCGACGACATCGTCTTCGCGGTCGAGCAGGCGCTCACCCCGCAGGACCTGGCAGGCCGCCGCGTGGTCGTCACCGCGGGCGGCACCCGCGAGGCCGTCGACCCCGTGCGCTTCCTGGGCAACCGCTCGTCCGGCAAGCAGGGCTACGCCCTGGCCGTGGAGGCCGCCTCCCGGGGCGCGGAGGTGACGCTGGTCAGCACCGTCGACCGGTGGGCGCCCGCTTCGGTGCTCGTCGAGCGGGTGGCGTCGGCGGCCGAGATGGAGCACGCCGTCCTCGCCGCCGCCTCGTCGGCCGACGCGGTGGTCATGGCCGCGGCGGTGGCCGACTTCCGGCCCAAGGAGCCCGCCGAGCAGAAGATAAAGAAGGGCGACGGCGTGCCCGACGTGGTGCTGGAGCCGACGCCAGACATCCTCGCCGCCCTCGGGGCCCGCAAGCCCAAGGGCCAGGTGCTGGTCGGCTTCGCGGCCGAGACGCACATGGTGGCCGAGCAGGCCCAGGCCAAGCTCAAGCGCAAGAACCTCGACCTGATCGTGGCCAACGACGTCACCCTGCCGGGCGCGGGCTTCGAGCACGAGACCAACCGGGTGGACGTGCTCTCGGCCGACGGCTCGGTGAAGAATGTCCCCCTCACGGACAAGCGGGATGTCGCCCGCATCGTCCTCGACGCTGTCGTCGACCTCCTAGGAGCAGCTACATGAGCCGGTACACGTTCACCTCGGAGTCGGTCACCGAGGGCCATCCCGACAAGATGGCCGACCAGATCTCCGACGCCGTCCTCGACGCCATCCTGGCCGAGGACCCCTACGGCCGGGTGGCCTGCGAGACGCTGCTCACCACCGGGCTCGTGGTGGTGGCGGGCGAGATCACCACCGAGGCCTACGTCGACATCCCCCGCCTGGTGCGCGACGTGGTGTGCGGCATCGGCTACGACCGGGAGTCGTACGGCTTCGACGGCAACACCTGCGGGGTCATCACCGCCATCGACGAGCAGTCGCCCGACATCGGCCAGGGCGTCACCTCCGCCCTCGAGGTGCGCACCGGCTCGGGCGGCGAGGACGCGCTCAACGCCCAGGGCGCGGGCGACCAGGGGATGATGTTCGGCTACGCCTGCGACGAGACCGACGACCTCATGCCCCTGCCCATCTGGCTGGCCCACCGGCTGGCCCAGCGGCTGTCCGAGGTGCGCAAGGCGGGCGTGCTGCCGTACCTGCGGCCGGACGGCAAGACCCAGGTCACGTTCGAGTACGAGGACGGCAGGCCAGTGGCGTTGAAGACGGTGCTGGTGTCCACGCAGCACGCGCCCAACCTCGACATCGAGACGCTGCTCAAGCCCGACCTCAACGAGCACGTGGTGCACCCCATGCTGCCCACGCAGTTCGCGTCCGACGACTACAAGCTGCTGGCCAACCCCACCGGCAAGTTCGAGCTGGGCGGCCCCCATGCCGACACCGGCCTCACCGGGCGCAAGATCATCGTCGACACCTACGGCGGCTCGGCCCGCCATGGCGGCGGCGCCTTCTCGGGCAAGGACCCGTCCAAGGTCGACCGCTCGGCCGCCTACGCGGCCCGCTGGGTGGCCAAGCACGTGGTCGCCTCGGGCGCGGCCCGCCGGTGCGAGATCCAGGTGGCCTACGCCATCGGCGTCGCCCGGCCCGTGTCGGTCATGGTCGACACGTTCGGCACCGAGCAGGTCGACCCGCTCCTCATCTCGCAGGGCATCGACGCCGTGTTCGATCTGCGCCCGGCCGCCATCGTCCGCGACCTCGACCTGCGCCGGCCCATCTTCCGCCGCACCGCGGCCTACGGGCACTTCGGCCGTTCGGACAAGGAGTTCACGTGGGAGGCCCTCTCCCGCCTGGAGGACTTCAAGCGCGCCCTGAACCTGTAGGCCGCGAGCCCGGAGGCCGCGAACGGGTCGTCCGGGTGGTGCCGGAGGTGGCCGGCATCGACAAGCGCTTCGACTACCTGGCCCCAGCCGACACCCCGGTCGGCGCGCTCGTCCGCATCACGCTGAACGGACGCCGAGTGGGCGCGTGGGTAGTGGCGGTGGACGTGGAGCCGCCCCCGGGCGTGGTCCTGCGGCCGGTGAACAAGGTCTCGTCGCTCGGCCCCTCGGCCGACGTGGTCGACGTGGCCGAGTGGGCGGCCTGGCGCTGGGCCGG
>DASYMT010000020.1:0-2157 GCA_036008925.1 Acidimicrobiales bacterium
AGCCCGTTGGGGAACTGCACCAGCCAGGGCGTGCCCCCGCCGAACGACCGGGCCGGCGCGCAGGCGGCGGGCGCCTCGGCTGCGTTCTTGGGCCCCGCCACCCAGGTGGGCAGCCCGGGCGAGAATCCGCCCACGATCTGGCCCCACTGGTACTGAGTTGAATAGATCCCGGCCTTCACGTGGGCGGCCTGGAGGCCGTCGATGGCCCCCTTCACGATCAGCTCGTTGAGCCGGGGGTCGGGCGACCAGCGGTTGGTGGTCTCCACGTCGAGCCACCACATGGGCGACGACACGTGGTTCTTGGCCGCCACCCCCAGGGCGTCGACCACCCCCCGCCTGCCCCACCAGTAGAGCTGGCAGGGCAGCTCGTGGGGCGTGCACACGTCGGCGAAGCGCTGGTCGAGGCCGGGCTCGTCGGTACGGGACGGCCAGTTCACGTTCATGTAGACGCTGCCCACCGACCCGTGGCGCAGGGCCCAGCGGAACTGCGAGGCCAGGCACGGGTTCTCGCTGAACTGGTGCCCGTCGGTCACGCCGATGACGGCGAAGGCGTAGCCGCCCGCGGGCAGCCTCATCCCGCACTGGGGCCACGACACGTCCCAGCCGAACGTGCCGGTGAGGGCCTGGCGCTGCACCCGCACGTCGACCCCGACCCCGGCCGCGATGCCGACGACGGTGGCGTGCGTGCCGTCCTCGAAGGCCGAGCCGTAATAGCCCGCGTCCCCGTAGGCGAACACCCCGCCGTCCGCGCCCGCCAGCCAGTAGCCGTTGCCCGACAGACTGCGGGCCATGCCCACGATGGGCGCCGTCGGGTTGGCTCCGATGGCCGAGCCGAAGTAGCCCGCGTCCCCGTAGGCGAACACCCCGCCGTCCGCCCCGGTGAGCCAGTACCCGTCGCCGGTCGGCGTGGACGCGATGGCCACCACGCCCCGGTTGAGATCCACGCCCGAGGCGCCGCCGAAGAAGCCCGCGTCGCCGAAGGCGAACACCCCGCCGTCCCTGGCCACCAGCCAGTACCCCTTGCCGGTGGGCGAGGCCGCCATGGCCGCGATGGGCTGGTTGAGGGGCCTGCCTGCCAGGCCGCCGAAGTAGCCCGCGTCCCCGAAGGCGAACACCCCGCCGTCCGCCCCGGCCAGCCAGTAGCCCGTGTTCTGGGGGGTGGCGGCCAGGCCGATGACCGGGCTGTTGACCCGCTTGTCGGCCACGCCGCCCAGGTAGGGGGCGTCCCCGAAGGCGAACACGCCGCCGTCCTTGGCCGCCATCCAGTAGCCCTGCCCGCTCGACGTGGCCGCGATGGCCGACACCGCCTTGCGCATGGGCCGGCCCGCGGCCGAGCCCGCGAAGTGGGCCCGTCCGTAGGCGAACACCCCGCCGTCCGCCCCGGGCAGCCAGTAGCCGGGCCCGGGCCCGAGGGGCCGGTCGACGCCGCCGCCCTCGCCGTGGACGCCGGGGCGCAGGGCGCCCTGGGTGGGGGAGGCGGAGGCCGGGTCGGGACGGGGCTGCGCAGTGACCAGGGAGAGGGCCACCGCCACCACGATCAGGACCAGGCCGGCAACAGTGATGAGACGGGACTGCTTGGGCACGGGCGCGCCGGGGAGGTTCCCGGGGCGCCGCCGCCGCCGGTCCGTGCTCCGCCCCCCGGTGGGCAGCACGTAGGTCCAGTATCGGCGGTCTGGAGGGCGATTCGAGCCGTTTTCGAGGACTATTTCTCGGGGCTAGTCCTCGGGCCCGTTCTCGGCGCTCGTCAGACCACCCTCAAGCTCTAGACGACCTTGAAGGAGTCGATGAACTCTTTGTACTTGGGCGCCTGCCTGGTCTTGCTCACCACCTGGAGCACGTACACGTCCTTGCCGATGAGGATCGTGCGGGAGCGGACGAAATGGCCGCCCGGCCCGGTCGACAGGTACTCGACCGCCGGATGCCCGTCGATGGTGGTGAAGCTCGAATCGAGCAGCTTTCCCTTGATGGCGGCCACGCTGCCGTTCTCGGTGGCCTCCAAGAAGCCCCGCACGGCCGACTCGGCGGGCGCCTGCGGGAGCTGGAACCAGCCCACCGAGAAGCCGGTGTCGGCGTCGAGCTCGCTGGTGTACTGGATGAGGCGAAGGCTGGTCTCGCCCGCCGGGACCTGCTGGTCGGAGCGCTTGGGCTTGTTGGGGA
>DASYMT010000021.1:0-4188 GCA_036008925.1 Acidimicrobiales bacterium
ACGAGGCGGTCGCGCGCACCGCGCGGTCGGTGTTCACGACCGCCGAGGAGGCGAACGACCAGCCCACGTGCGACCTGCTCACGCAGCGCATGCAGGTGCACGAGAAGACGGCCTGGATGCTCCGCTCCCTCCTCGAATAGCCGGGCTGCCGTTGTGGTCGCCGTTGCGGTCGTGATTGCGGTCGCGGTCCTGGCCCCACTGGTGGTGGCCGTCGCCCTCTACGGGCCCGCGGGGCGGGCCGAGCAGTCGGCCTGAAGCCGTCCGCCCGTCCACCGCAGCGCCTGCACGAGCATCTGCCACACGGCGTCGTCGGCGAAGGTGGCGTCCATGTGGCCCCACGCGGTGTAGAAGGCGCGGCCTTGGCCCACCTCGTGGCACCAGGTGGTGGGGGAGGCAGGCCCGTAGTCGGCCGCCTGTGCGCCCGCCGTTGTCTCGTCCAGGGCGGTGAGCACGTGCACGGGAACCTGGGGCTCGGGCCGGAAGGCGTAGTACTCCTCGTTGAGGGCGAAGCGGACGGGCAGGTGGGCCACCAGGGGGTTGGCCGGGTCCGTCACCACGTTGACGGCCTCGCCGGTGTGGGGGTGGGCCCGGAAGACCCGCCCGATCATCCCGGCATAATCGGGCCACTGGTAGTTGGCGTCGGCCGCGGCGTGGATGCCCACCAGCCCGCCGCCCCCGCGCAGCCAGGACGACAGCCCGGCGCGCTGCTCGTCGGTGAAGGGGTGCTCGCCGGTGCCGTTGAGCCAGACCAGCACGTCGACGTCCGCCAGCGCGGCGGCGGTGATGGCGGCCGGGTCCTCGGTGTGGCGCACGTCGAACTCCGGCCCGTCGCCCAGCGCGGCGAAGCGCTGGACCCCGGTGGCGATGGAGGGATGCCGGTAGCCGAAGGTGGCCGAGTAGACGAGGACCCGCACGGGACCCGGCGGCGCGGCGGTCGTCGACGTCGTCGTGGTGGTCGCGGCCTGGCGGGGGGCGGACTCGGCGCAGCCGGGCAGGGCCAGGGCCAGGGCCAGGGCCAGGGCCAGAGCGAGGAGGAGAAGCAGGCCGCGCCTCACAGGGCGGCCGGTGCCGGGATGCGGGGCAGGCTCGACGCGGTGGGCCCGAAGCGCTCGGCTCCCGACTCCCAGTCCTGCCGGGCCTGGGCCAGCTCCTCGCGGGTGCGGGCCAAGAAGTTCCACCACATCAGCACGGGCTCGGGGAAGGGCTCGCCGCCAAGGAGCAGCGCGTGGGTCGACGGCCCGGCGGCCACCGGCAGCTCGTGCCGGCCCCGTCCCAGGTAGACGAGCTCGCCCGGCACAACAGGCCGGCCGTCGACCATGACGTTCCCCTCCAGCACGACCACGCCGTATTCGAAGGCGGGGTTCAGGGGCACGGCGGTCGTCTTGCCCGCGCTTCGCGCCCCGGTGCCTGTGATCGCCGCGCCCGCCAGCGGCGTGTCGGTGCGGGCCGGGGAGCGCATGCCCGCCACCTCGCCCAGCAGGACGGTGACGGCCAGGCCGTCCAACTCGGCCTGGGGCAGGTCGGCGTGGTGCTCGAAGGCGGCGGGGCCGTGCCTGGTGGCCTCGGGCTGGGCCACCCACAGTTGCGCGCCGTGCTCGACGCCAGGGCCGCCGGGCTGGGTCTCCTCGGCGTGGACCACGCCGTGGCCCCCGGTCATGAGGTTGAGGCCACCGGGCCGGATGAGCTGCTCGGAGCCCAGGCTGTCGCGGTGCAGGACCTCGCCGTGGAGCAGCCACGTCACCGTCTGCAGGCCGATGTGGGGGTGAGGCCCCACCTGCATGAGCGGGTCGGCGGGGGCGACGGCCGGGCCGAAGTGGTCCACGAAGCACCAGGCCCCGATGGTGCGGCGCTGCCGCTTGGGGAGGGCCCGCCGGACCTTGACCCCGCCCACGTCGGCCACCCTGCTCTCGAACCGCTCGAAGACAGGGGGCTCGGCTGTGGGCCTGTCGTCGGCGACGGGCGCGTCGCCGGGGGAGACGGGGCCGCTCATGGGTCCATCGTGCCCCACCGCCCGCTGCTGTGTTGTGCAACGCTGCCGAGCCGATGCCCTCCGACCGCGCCCGGCCCGGTGTGCTGGCCGCCGTCGCCCTGGGCGGCGGGCTGGGGACGCCCGCCCGCTATGCGGTGAGCCGTGTGGTCCAGGGCGGGCCGGGGGGCTTCCCGTGGGCCACCTTCTGGGTCAACGTGGCGGGCAGCTTCGCCCTCGGGCTCGTGATCGTCGCCCTGGGCCGGCGCTCGTACGCCCGGCTGTTCGCCGCCACTGGCTTCCTGGGCGCGTT
The DNA here is from genome assembly GCA_036008925.1 of Acidimicrobiales bacterium. Taxonomy (GTDB): domain Bacteria; phylum Actinomycetota; class Acidimicrobiia; order Acidimicrobiales; family JAUTXP01; genus DASYMT01. The sequence goes on from DASYMT010000021.1 coordinate 2,280, forward strand.
CACCACCTTCTCCACGTTGGCCGTGGAGGTCGACCTGCTGGCCAAGGACGGGCACGCGGGCATGGCGCTGCTGTACGCGGCGGCCAGCGTGGCCGTGGGCTTGGCCGCGGTGGCCGCGGGGATGGGCCTGGGCCGACGGGTCGCGGTGGGGCGGTGACCGGCCTGTCCGGCTGGGCGGGCTGGGCAGGCTTGGCCGTGGCGGGCATGATCGGCGCGCCGTGCCGGTACCTCCTCGACGGCTGGGTGGGCAGGCGGACGGCGGGTCCGTTCCCATGGGGCACGCTCGTGGTGAACGTGTCGGGGTCGCTGCTGCTCGGTCTGGTGGCGGGCGCCGCCCTCTACCACGGCTTCCCGAACACGCCGAGGGTCTGGCTGGGCTCCGGCTTCTGCGGGGCGTACACGACGTTCTCCACGTTCGCCTTCGAGACGGTGCGGCTGGTCGAGGAGGGCCTGCCCGCAGCCGCGTTGCGATACGTGGCGCTGAGCCTGATGGCGGGCACGGCCGCGGCGGCCGTCGGGCTGGCGCTGGCCGCTCTGTAGCGTCTCGGGCCATGTCGCGACGGGGCTTGCAGATGACGCTTGGCGCCATTGGCGCAGTGGCCACGGCCGCAGGGTCGGCCGGGTGCTGCGCGGGGCGGGCGGCGTGCTGGAGGGCGGGCCGGTGTCGGCCAACGTGGACAGCGAGGTGCGCTTCTTCGCGTCGTGGTACGCGGTGCTCGGGGTGCTCGTGCTCAAAGCGGCCCGGCGGCCCGAGTCGGAGGCGGCCGTGGTGCGGGCCTGCGGGGCGGGCTTCCTGCTGGCCGCCGTGGGGCGGGTCCTGTCGATGCGGTCGGCGGGTCGGCCGCACTGGCTCTTCCGGGTGCTGACGGGCGTGGAGCTGGCCGTCCCGGTGGTGATCGTCCCCTGGCAGCGCCGGGTCGCCCGCCGGTGAGGCCGGGTCGCCCGCCGGGTCAGGTGCTCATGGACGACGGTCAGGCCTGCGCGATGCGGACAAGGTTGCCCGAGGGATCGCGGAACGCGCAGTCGCGCGCGCCCCAGGGCTGGGACGCCGGCTCCTGGAGCACTTCGGCGCCCGACGCCCGGACTTTTTCGAACGTGGCGTCGACGTCGTCGGAGCGGAAGATCGCAGCCTGAAGCGACCCCTGCGTCACCAGCGACAGAAGGGCGTCGCCCTCGGCCTGCGAACGACCGCCGTGGGGCTGGAACAGGACGATGTCGACGTCCTGCCCCGGGGCCCCGACGGTGACCCAGCGGAAGCCCTCGGACGCCACGTCGTTGCGGACCTCAAGGCCGAGCGCGTCGCGGTAGAAGCCGAGGGCGGCGTCGGGGTCGTGGAGGGGGATGAACATCGCGGAAAGGTTGACTGCCATGCGCCGACCGTAGGAGCACCGACCCGTCGCGTGCTTCTCCGATCCTGCTCGGTGCCGGGCCGGTCGGGCGGCCTGTGCGCCGCAGGCCGGCCGCTCAGACCGTGACCGGGGTGCGCCGGGGCCGCGTCACGACCATGCTCACGCACGACGGAACCACTTCGAGGTCGGCATGGTCGCGCGCCCGGTACTGCGACGGCGTCTCACCGACGATCTCGGAGAAGCGCGAACTGAACGAGCCGAGCGACGTGCAGCCGACGGCGACGCACGTGTCGGTGACCGACATCCCCTGACGCAGAAGCGCCTTGGCCCGCTCGATGCGCCGCGTCATGAGATAGGAGTAAGGCGTCTCGCCATACGCCGCACGGAACTTGCGGGAGAAGTGCGCGGGCGACATGAGCGCGGCACGCGCCATGGCCGGGACATCCAGGGGCTTCGCGTACTCGCGGTCGATGAGGTCGCGCGCCCGGCGCAGGTGCGCGAGGTCGGCCAGCTCCTCCGGCGTCATGCCGACGACGATACCGACCGGCCGCCCCTCACGG
>DASYMT010000022.1:0-6435 GCA_036008925.1 Acidimicrobiales bacterium
CCGCCGCTGCGCTCAGCACACGTGGGAGCGCAGGGCGGGGGCGGGCAATAGCTGACTGAGTCCGCACACCAAGCGCAGCCGTGCCTGTCAGGTCGGGCTGTCCATCACTTTGCGCCGTAGCCCTGCTTCGGCGCGCCCGAAACCGCTTTTCCAAGGAGAGAATTCAATGCAGTCATCGTTGAGGCGCCGATCGGTGCCCCATACCCGTCGCTTCTTGCGACCGGCTCTGGCCCTGGTCTGCCTGGTCGCCGCCGCGCAGCCCGCGGCGGCCGGCCCGCCGGGGCAGCCGAGCAGCCAGATCGACCCCACCCCCTGCTCGGTGGCCAGCGGCTGGGTCTACGACCCGTTCGGCCGTCCGCTGCCCGGGGTCACCGTGGCCTGGAGCGCCAACAACCACGCCTGCCCCGGCCAACCGGTGCAGACCGACGCCGACGGGCTCTTCGGCATCCCGCTCGAGGTCAGCACCGCCCAGACCCTGGTGCGGGCGTCGAGCGGCCTGACCACCAGCGCCTCCCGCCTGATGAGCCCGGACGTGATGAACCCGCTCGACGACCACAACTTCCACCTGCTCTACGCGGTCAAGAACGCCGGGGCCTCGCCCGCCAACGTCCGCACCGGGGCGGCGGTCACCCTGTCGGTGGCCACGGCCGCGCCCCCGGCCACGGCCGCGCCCGGCTCGAAGATGGTGGCCGAGCTGCCCGGCGGCCCGGTCGACATGGTCCAGGGGGCGACCGCCTCCGGCTGGACGACGTGGACCGCCGGCTACACCGTGCCGGGCTCGGCCCCGGACGGCACGGTCGGGGTCGCCATGTGCGCCGTGCAGACCGGCTTCAGCGGCACCTGCGCCGCCGCCCAGGCCGCGGGCCAGGCGGTGTCGGCGACGGCCGCGCCCAGCTTCGTGGTCGACAACGGCCCGCCCGACACCGTTGGCGGGCGCATCTACCCGCTGGCGGGCGGCAACGCCCTGGCGGGCGTGCCCCAGCCGCTGTTCGCCAAGGTGCGCGACACCCGCAGCGGGGTGGCCCCCGCCGGCGTCCGCTTCACCCTGAGCGACGTCACGGCCGGGACCTCCTCGTCCATGACGGCCGCCTCGGTCACCGGCGAGTGGTACCAGACCGCCAACGTCGTCTTCACGGAGGGGCACGTCTACTCCGTGGCCGTCACCGCCACCGACCGGGCGGGCAACGCCACCAGCGTCGGGCAGCCCGGCGCGGCTGCCGGCGGCGGCTTCCTGGCCATGCGCATGTCCAACCTGGCCACCACGGCCAGGGCCCAGGCCTCGGCCGCCCCGCAGCCGTGCGAGGTGGGGAACCTCGACTACCACACGCTGACCCGGCAGGTGACCTGCCGCGACGTCGCCATCGCCTTCCCCGGCGCGCCGCTGTCGCTGACCGGCACCCGCCACGGCGGGACGGCCTTCCTCGGCCAGGAGGCGTCGCTGTCGGCCCTGCGCATCCACCCCACGGTGGCGGGCAGCAGCGTCGGCCAGGCCGACCTGGTCCCGCTGTCCGGGGCCAGGCGCACGGCCCAGCAGCGGTTCACCGTGCCCGGCCCCTCGCAGGCGCCGGTCGCCGTCAACACCGACGACGGCCTGGTGGTCATCCCCCAGGTGACGGCCACGGTCGGGGCGGCGGTCGACGGGGCCACCATCGACATGGCCCCGACCACGGCCACCGCCACGTCGATGGCCTGCTACACGCCGGGGGCCTCGGCCGCGTTCTGCTCGCCCGACCCTCTGCCCGCCGTGGTCGACGTCGGGGGCCTGGCGGTCAAGGACGTGGTGGCCCTCCCCGGCAACCGGGTCATGGCCGAGGTCGGCCGGCAGGGCGGCTTCGTCGTCGGGGCCTACGGCATGGCGGTGGCTGCGACCCGTGAGATCGCCTGGGACGAAGGCTCGTCCGACTCCGGCACGTTCACCGACCACTTCTCGGTCCAGCCCCCGGAGGGCGACGAGGCCGGGCTGGGGCTCGCCTGGGCCTGGTACCACGACGCGGGCTGGACGCCGACGGCCGCCGAGCAGTTCGGGGACCAGTGGCAGGCGGGCAAGACCCTGAACGAGATCGCCCGCGGCGCCGACCTGGTGCTGGCGAGCAACGACCCGCCGGTGGTCCGCGACCCGCAGGGGTACGACCCGATGGGTCCGCCGCCGCCCGGCAGCGAGTACGACGCGTTTTGTCACACCACCCCGGCCGACGACAAGGGCCTTTACCATGGTCGCGGCTGCTATCACCGCAGGATTGGCGAGGACGACGCACAGGGCTACCGTTACCTCGGTGACTCAAGCTTCGCCATCGCCCGAGCAGACCAGCCGGACCTGTACACGGGCATGAAGTCGCTGATGACGGGGCACCGCTACGTTCGCGGCCAGATGGTCGACTTCGAGCCCAAAGTCACGAAGTACACGGACTGCGGCCCAGGCTCTTCCTCGGTCCAGTTCAGCCTCGTGGGCCACGGGATGAGCATGCAGGAGACCCACCAGATTTGCCGCGACTTCGTCGACCCTGACGCCAAGGAACCTACGTCTGCGTATTCGGAGAACTACACCACTACTTGGGGCCGCAACGACGGAAACCCGGCGACGGGCACGCAGGCCACCCAGGAACTCGACCAGCTCAAACTGCCGGCGAATGGTGTGGGGTCCGGATTCACGTACCAATGGAAAGCTCAAGTGGGCTTCGGAGGCTGTGGACTTTGCGAAATGATCATCTGGGGCCCCTCGCCCTCGTCTTGGTGGTGTGGGCGGCAGCCGCGACCGGCTGCCGCCCCGCCACCTATACGGGTGGAAGCTCCAGCACCGATCCGAACCAAGTCGACGTCGGGACGCTCACCATCGAGGTGACCGGCGACGGCCCGCCGCGGTCGGCCACCATCACCTGCGGCCAGCCGAACCGGGGCACCGGCTACCTCGGGGGGAAGCTGGAGCACGCCTCGTCGGCCTGCGTCACGGCCCTCATCAGTTGGCCCGCCATCCACTTCCTCGACGACGGCAAGCTGCCGAGCAAGAAGGAGTGCAGGCCGCGGGGCACCGCGCCCGCGGGGGCCGTCGCCACGCTGAAGGGCCCGTGGGACGGCCCGTACATCAACCGCCGCATCCAGACGGGACGGAGCCGGTGCGAGGACGCGCTGTGGACCTTCCTCCTGCCCGTCCTGTCGCCGCAAGAGGACGAGGTGGTGCTGTTCGAGGCGCAGCTCAAGGCCGGGAACAACGGCCTGCCGCTGGCCACCTCCACCTCCACCACGACCACGACCACGACCACGAGCACGAGTACGCCGTAGCGGAAGGTCATCCATGGTTCGCGTGGACAGCGGCACTACAGGGTCAGCCCCACCAGCACCCGTTGGGCCCGGGCGCGGGCCCGAGCCATGGCGAAGCCCGCCCAACTGGCCACCACCACGCTGACGGGCACGGCCGCGGCTACCACCAGGAGCGAGTTGCGGAACATGCGGCCGAGGGGCACGTGGTCGCCGATGGCCCCGTAGCCCGACAGGCCCGCGCCGCGGGGCAGCAGCTCCACGCGGCGCGGCGGCGTCAGCCCGATGTCCCGCAGCGACCCCAGCACCATGAAGGCCACCGGCGCGAGGAACACGAAGATGACGACGGCCCGGGCCGCCACCCGCACGGTGCCCGCCCGCCCCGCAGACTCGGCTCGGGCCATGGCCCGGGAACCTACCGGCCACTCGGCGGGTGCGGGGGTCAGCCCTTGAGCGCCAGGGCCCGGTCGACCAGGTCGGCCTGCTCCAGCGCGTGCAGGGCGGCCGAGCCCGAGGCGGGCGAGCCCGACTCGATGCGGGTGACCCCGCCGATCTCGTAGTCGCCGCCCAGCAGCCGCTGGAGCCGGCCCGCCACGTAGTACCAGCCGCCCATGTTCTCGGGCTCCTCCTGCATCCAGTACACCTGGGTCGCCCGTTCGTACCGGGAGACGATCGAGGCGATCTGCTCGTCGGGCCACGGGTAGAGCTGCTCCACCCGCACGACGGCCACCGGCGCGCCGGCCTTGTCCCGCCCAGCGATGGCGTCGTAGGCGATCTTGCCGCTGCACAGCACCACCCGCTCCACGGCGGACGGGTCGGGGACGCCGGGGTCGTCGACCACCTCTTGGAACCGGCCCGACACCAGCGCGTCGACCGGCGACCGGGCGTGCTTGGCCCGCAGCAGCGACTTGGGCGTCATGACCACCAGCGGCTTGCGCTTATCCCGTCGCACCTGGCGGCGCAGCAGGTGGAAGTACTGGGCCGACGTGGTGGCGTTGACCACCTGGATGTTGTCCTCGGCCGACAGGGTGAGGAACCGCTCCAGCCGGGCTGACGAGTGCTCGGGCCCCTGGCCCTCGTAGCCGTGGGGCAGCAGCAGGGTGACGCCGGACGTCTGCCCCCACTTGTCCTCGGCGGCCACGATGAACTGGTCGATGATGATCTGGGCCCCGTTGACGAAGTCGCCGAACTGGGCCTCCCAGCACACCAGCGCGTCCTTGTGGGCCACCGAGTAGCCGTACTCGAAGCCCACCGCCGCGTACTCCGACAAGAGCGAGTCGTAGATGAAGAAGCGGCCCTGCTCCCCGGTCGGGGCCAGCGACGCCAGGGGCACGTACTCGGCCCCCTGCTCATAGTCGACGAGCACGGCGTGGCGCTGCGAGAACGTGCCCCGCCGCGAGTCCTGCCCGGCCAGCCGCACGTCGTTGCCCTCCAGCAGAAGCGACCCGAAGGCCAATGCCTCGGCCAGGGCCCAGTCGACCTCGCCGTCGGCGTAGACCTTGGCCCGGGCGTCGAGCTGCTTGGCCAGCTTGGGGTGGACGGTGAAGCCGTCGGGCGCCGAGTGCACGGCCACGGCGATGCGGTCGAGCACCTCGCGGGAGACGCCGGTCTCGGGCGAGGGGTGCACCACCACCGGCGGCGCGCTCACCAGCGACGTGGGCTGCGGGCCCTTGGACCCGCGGGTCTCGTCCAGCGCGCCCTGGAGCCGGGCCGAGAAGTCGTCGAGCGCCTTCTCCGCCTCCTCCAAGGTCAGCTCGCCCCGGTTGACGAGCGCCTCGGTGTAGAGCTTGCGCACCGACCGGCGGCTCTCGATCAGCTCGTACATCTGGGGCTGCGTGTAGCTCGGCTCGTCGCCCTCGTTGTGGCCGAAGCGCCGGTAGCAGACCATGTCGATGACGACGTCCTTCTTGAACGCCTGTCGGAACTGGAAGGCCAGCCGGGCCACGCGCACGCAGGCCTCGGGGTCGTCGCCGTTCACGTGGAAGATCGGCGCCTGGACCATCTTGGCCACGTCGGTGGCGTAGACGGACGAGCGGGCCGACTCGGGCGCAGTGGTGAAGCCCACCTGGTTGTTGATGACCAGGTGCACGGTGCCGCCCACCCGATAGCCCCGCAGGGTGGACATGTTCAGCGTCTCGGCCACCACGCCCTGGCCCGCGAAGGCGGCGTCGCCATGGATCAGCAGAGGCAGCACCGGGTAGGCGGCGCCCTTGTCGAGGATGTCCTGGCGGGCCCGGGCCATGCCCTGCACGACCGGGTCGACCGCTTCGAGGTGCGACGGGTTGGAGGCGAGGGTCACCGGGATCTCGATGCCCGACAGGCCGACGTACTTGCCCGCCGCCCCCTTGTGGTACTTCACGTCCCCCGAGCCCTGGACGGTGTTGGGGTCGAGGTCGCCCTCGAACTCCCGGAACAGCTCGCGGTAGCTCTTGCCCACGATGTTGGCCAGCACGTTGAGCCTGCCCCGGTGGGCCATGCCCAACACGGCCTCGTCCATGCCCGCCCGGGCCGCCTCGTCGAGAATGGTGTCGAGCAGGGGGATGGCCGACTCGCCGCCCTCCAGGCCGAAGCGCTTCTGGCCCACGTACTTGGTGTGGAGGAAGCGCTCGAAGGCCTCGGCCGCGTTGAGCCGCTCCAGGATGTGGAGCTGCTCCTCCTTCGACAAGGCGTGGTCGACGCCCTCGACGTGCTCCTGGATCCACCGCTTCTGGTCGGGCTCCTGGATGTGCATGTACTCGACGCCGATGCTGCGGCAGTACGCGTCGCGCAGGATGCCCAGCGCGTCGCCCAGGGTCATCTGCTCCCGGCCCGCCAGCCCGTCGGCGAAGAACTCGCGGTCGAGGTCCCAGATGGTGAGCCCGTAGGTGGCCGGGTCGAGCTCGGAGTACATCTTGGGCGGCTTGGCCTTGAGCGGGTCGAGGTCGGCGATGAGGTGGCCGCGGACCCGGTACATGTTGATGAGGGTCTGGACGTGGACCTGCTTGGCCAGGTGGGTGGCCTCGCGGTCCATGGGGTTGACGTCCCGCCGCCAGCGCACCGGCTCGTAGGGCACGCCCATGGCCGCGAACACGTCGTCGTAGAAGCCGTCCTCGCCCAGCAGCAGGCGGTGCACGCGCTGGAGGAACAGGCCCGACTCGGCCCCCTGGACGATCCGGTGGTCGTACGTGCTCGTCAGCGTCAGGA
>DASYMT010000023.1:0-3882 GCA_036008925.1 Acidimicrobiales bacterium
CCGAGGTCATCGAGCTCCACCACGACGCCAAGATCGACGCCCCCTCGGGCACGGCCATGCTCACGGTCGAGCGCATGGCCGCGGCCTCGTCGGACTGGGCGCCCGACCCCACCGAGAAGACGGTCGTCGGTGGGGCCCGGGGCGGGCTCGGCCCGGCAGGCATCCGGGTCCACTCGGTGCGCCTGCGGGGCATGGTCGCCCATCAGGAGGTGCTGTTGGGCACCACCGGCCAGAGCCTGTCGATCCGGCACGACTCCTACGACCGGACCTCGTTCATGCCCGGGGTGCTCCTGGCCGTCAAGGCCGTGCCCGACCGCCCCGGCCTCACCATCGGCCTGGACGCCCTCCTCGACCTCTGAGTGGGAGGGCGGCCGCTCTCTGGAGGACATAGCGCGCCATATCGCAGGGCTATGTCCTCCAGACGCAGCAAAGGGGCAAGGCGGGGTCAGTAGCCGTCGATGCCCACGACGGGGCGCACCAGGCTGAGGCCCTCGGCCCCGCCGAAGGCGGGGGCGTTGCCGAAGTTGTAGACCGACCCGTTGGCGCCGACCAGCCAGTAGCCGAGCCCGTCCTTGGCCGCGGCCATGCCCACGATGTTGTTTACGCCCCGGCTCTGGGCCGACCCGTGGTACAGCGCCGCCGCCTTGCCGAAGGCGAACACGCCGCCGTCCCTGGCCACCAGCCAGTACCCGTCGCCCAGCGGGGTGGGCTCCATGCCCACCACCGGGCTGACCAGCGTCATGTCGCCGGTCGAGCCGTACCAGCGCCCGACCGCGTTGCCGAAGGCGAAGATCCCGCCGTCCGACGCCACCAGCCAGTACCCGCCGCCGTCGGCCGTGGCCGCCATCCCGACGATGGGCTTGTTCAACGTCATGCTGCCGGTCGAGCCGAAGAACCGGGCCGAGCCGAAGTTGAAGATCCCGCCGTCGGCCGCCACCAGCCAGTAGCCCTTGCCGTCAGGGGCGGCGGCCATGCCCACCACTGGCCGGTTGAGCGGCGTGCTGCCCATCGACCCGAAGAACCCGGCCGACCCGTAGTTGAAGATGCCGCCGTCCGAGGCCACCTGCCAGTAGCCCTTGTGGTCGGTCGCGTTCTGGGCCATGCCCACCACCGGCTGGTTGAGCGGCTGGCCCCCCCGGGACCCCACGAAGCCGGCGGCGCCATAGGAGAACAGCCCGGCATCGGCCGCCGTCAGCCAGTACCCGTTGACCGGCGGGGGCGGCGGGGGCAGCACCACCTTGGTGGTGATCGGCGCGCACCGGGCCGTGCCCGCGGCCAGGTCGGCCGCGTTGGGCTTGAGCCGCAGCGGCACGACGGGCGCGGTCACGCTCGACCCGGCCGACGGGGCCTTGGAGGCGAACGGCCCCAACGGCTCGCCCCGGCCGCCCTGGGCGACCGCCACGTCGTCGACCCGCGCCCCCTTGTAGGTGGGGTTGGAGACGGCGAGGTCGGACTCCAGCCGGAAGCGGACCCGGAGGGCCGGGCTGGGCGTCAGGTCGAACACCACCGTCTGGGGCTCGAAGGTGTTGTTGCTGAAGTCCCCGTGCTGGCCGGTGAACTTGGCCGCCTCGATCCAGCCGCCGCCGTTGTTGTACTCCAGGTACAGGAAGTCCGAGTCGGGCTCCAAATCGACCTGCTGCCACCAGGACACCCGCACCCGGCCCGCGGTGGTGGCGAAGCTGGGCGAGGCCAGCGCCGTGTTGGTGAAGTCCTGGTACGGCGTGGCCTCATAGCTCTGGCCCACGGAGTGCCAGCCGCCCGGCCCCCGGGTCCACGTGGTGGAGCTGGTGGGGAAGCCGTCGCCCCGGTTCTCCTGGGTCACCGTCCAGCCCTGGTCGGACTCGAAGTCGTACGGCCCGGCCGCGTTGGACACCGGGGCAGTGCCCGGGGCCACGAAGGCATAGCCCTGGCTGTTGTTGGTGGCCGTGGTGTTGGCCCCGTTGCACGACGCCGAGTTCACGACGAACTCGTAGTCCTGGTCGAGGCTCAGGCCCCGGACCTCCACGATGTGGGTGGTGGTCCGCCCGGGCACCGCCACCTCGGTCCACGACAGGGCGTTGGCGCCCTTGGGCCTGATGACGACCGTGGAGTCGGAGGGCACGTCGGTCCGCCACGACACCACGCCGCTGTAGGTGGTGCCGTCGGTGTTCTTGTTCTGCTCGACCCGCACGTCGGAGATGGCGGGCGCAGGCGCGTTGGGGTCGCACGGCCTGCTGTCGAGCAGCGTCCCGTCCGGCTGCTGCTTCAGCAGGACGAGCCGGGGCCGGAACTCGGGCCCGCGCGACCGCCGGTTGACGCCTGTCTCGAAGCTCACCGCGGCATCGGTCTCGGGGGTGTCGGCCTCCATGCGGAAGGCCACGTTGTGGTCGGCCACGTTGCCCCGGAAGTCCTCCATCTGGGTGCAGGTCACGGCCTGGGCGTAGGTCGACTGGTTGCCCTTGCGGACGCTGGTCGACGGGTTCAGCGAGGCGATGGCCGTGGCCGAGTGGATGTCGGCGTACTTCTTGGTCTGCCAACCCGACTCGGTGGCGTTGGGCAGCATGTCCGTGCGCATCTTCCACTGCTGGGCGTCGTGGGACGCCAGGTCGTGGCCGCTGGACGCCTCAACCACCGCCCCGCCCACGGTGGCCGCGTCGACCGTCGGGGGCAGGGTGAACTTGTAGGCCCCGAGCAGGCTCCCCAGGCCGGTGAGGTTGCCCAGGTACATCTGGGTGGATTTGCCGCCGAAGCCGCCGTAGGTGTCGTCCACGCTGGAGAACTGGGCGATGTCGTCCAGGGGCGGCTGGTACACGGCCTCGGCGGGCAGCGTGCCCAAGAAGACCGTGGCCGTCTTGCCCTCCAGGTCGGTGAGCTGCACCGACATGTTCACGTCGCGCGCCCGCGGCCCGGTGATCCGGATGCGGTGCTCACGGGCCAGCACGTCGTGGGCCCCGGCGGCAGGCGGGAAGCCCGTGTTGTCGGGGATCTCAGGGGTGAAGCCGCTGGTGAGCTGGCCGAAGTCGCCGTCGGCGCCCACCGTGTCGACCGACGGGAAGACGCCCCCGTTGGTCGTGGTCAGCACGGCCTTGGTCAGCTCGCTGGTGGCCACGTTCACCACGGCCGTGTCCGACGAGACGTTCTCAACCGTGCTCGACACGACGGTGGGGGCGGCGTTGGGCGTCTCGTCCACCTTCCAGCCGCTGCCCAGGGCGGGCGCGCCCGACCCGGTGATCTGGCCTGCCGCGGCCAGCGCGAAGCCCTGGTTCTGGGTGCCGCTGAGCGTCCCAGTGCTCACCGTGACCGTGTAGTCGCCTTCTGCGGGGGCCTCGACGCGCACCCGCTCCACGTTGTTGCGGTTGTCGGCCGAGCCGCCCGCCCCGGTCTCCCACGTGGCCGCCTTGGCGGCGGTGCGGGTGTTGAAGGCGTTGCCCTTGCGGACCACCGCGTCGGGGCCGGTGACGGTGAGGTTGAGGTCGTTGATCAGGGTGGGGACGGCCGGGTCGAGCGAGGGCTGGTCGGTCCAGGCCAGCGTCACGTCGAGGGGCTGGCCGGGAAGGACGTGCAGCATGTAGCTCCTGGTCTGGGGCACGCTCGGGGCCGTGAACGCCTCCGGGTTGGGGGTGTTGGCCACGTCGGGGTTGACGGCCTTGCCGTTGTAGGTGTCCCGCCAGACGTCTTTGACCCACAGGTTGGTGGGGTCGTTGGGCAGGAACAGCGAGTTGTCCAGGTTCACCAGCCCGAAGCCCTGGCCGTTCGACGGGTACTGCCCGTCCTGGGCCCGGTCCCCGCCGTCGTCGCCGGTGTAGAAGCCGGTCATCCGCCGGGCCCCGTTGACCAGCACGGCCTTCACCAGCGCGGCCGACGGGTTGAACTGGCGGTCGGCCGAGGGCGTGCCCACGGCCA
>DASYMT010000024.1:0-5151 GCA_036008925.1 Acidimicrobiales bacterium
CCGGGTCCGGGAGATCTCCGGCCGCGGCTACATCGACGCCGACCGCACGCTGGACGAGGTCCTGCTGTTCATCCCCAACGAGAGCGTGTGGGCGTTCATCCACGAGCAGGACCCGCAGCTGATCGACATCGCGATGGGGCAGAAGGTCGTGCTGTGCTCGCCCGTCAGCCTGTTCGCCGTGCTGGCGGTGATCCGCCAGGCCGTGGACCAGACCCGGTTGGCCCGCACCTCCGACGAGATCCTGCAGTGCCTGAGCGCGTTCCGCCAGCAGTGGTCGAAGTACGCGGACGCGGTCGACACCGTCGACAAGCGCTTCGCGGCCGCCCAGAAGGGCCTCGACGACCTGACCGGCACCCGCCGCCGCCAGCTCGAGCGCCAGCTCGACCGCATCGACGACCTGCGGTCCCAGCGCGGGCTGCCCGAGCCCGTCCAGGCCCTGGGTGACGGCGAGGGCGAGGTCCTGCGCCGCGTGGTGGGCGACATCCGCCCCTGGGGTGCCGCCGAAGCCGGCTGACCCGGCCGCTAACGTCCCGGCGATGCGCCGGACCGTGGGGTTGACGTTGCTGTTGGTGGTGCTGGCCATCGCCGTCGGGTCCTTCGTGGCCATCCAGACGTTCCCCAGCAAGGGCGAGCTGCAGCGGATGAGCTTCGAGTCGCTCGGCCTGGACCCTCGGTACCTCAACATCCCGTTCGTGCAGGAGATCGTCAACGAGACGAGCGGGAGGGTGCAGGAGCGGGTGGTCGACAAGGCCCGCACCAGCGCGCTGGAAGGCGCCGGAGCCGCCCTGGTGGTCGCCTTGGTCGGCGCCGTGCTGATCGAGACCGATCGCCGCCGGCGGCCCGCCCGCGACGAGAAGCCGGTCGACCCGACCTAGGTGCAACCTTCGGAGGTCCTCGGGGAACCTCCCGTGGTGCAGCTCGACGCGCCACCGGCGGTGGCTCCCCTGGATGCCCTCTACGAGGCCCACCGGCACCGCCTCCTCCGGCTGGCCCACCTCCTGACGGGATCCCACGCCCTGGCCGAGGAGATCGTCCAGGAGGCGTTCGTCGTCCTCTGCGCCCGACCCGGTCCGATCGAGCACGGCCCCGCGTACGCCCGCGGCATCGTCGTCAACCTCTCCCGCAAGGCCCAGCGGCGGCGGGGCGTGGAGGAGCGCCACGCGCTCCGCGCCCAGGTCCTTCCCGTCGTGCTCCCACCCGAGCTGGATTGCACCTGGGCGGCCGTGCGCCGCCTGCCGCCCGACCAGCGGGCGGTGGTCGTGCTGCGGTTCTACGAGGACGCCTCGCTCCAGGACATCGCCGACCTGCTCGGCCACCCCCTCGGCACCGTCAAGTCCCACCTGCACCGCGCCCTGCGCAAGCTGGCCAAGGAGATCACGCCATGACCACCGACCTCGAGCTCGACCCCCGCCTGGACGACCTGCTCCGCCGCACGTTCGACGCGGTGGCCGACCAGACCCCCCTGGCCGATCCCGGGCTGGCCCCGGTCCTGCGGCTCGACACCATCACCGAGGCTGGACGACCCCGTTGGCGGCGACCCCTGGGGGTGGCCGTGGTCGGCAGCGCGGCGGCCGTCGCCGTCGCGGTGGCCCTCGTCGCCGGCGGCCCCACCGACCGCTCGCCCGCTGACCGCACCGCCACCCTGGCGACCGCGCCGCCGGTCGCGACCACGGAGCTGCCCGCCGAGGCGGGCCCGCCGGCCGACACGACCTACCAGGTGAAGGTGTGGGAGGACCTCGTCACCGAGGCGCTGGCCGCCGGCGGCCTCGTGAGCGACACGGGCGCCGCGGCCCGGGGGTGGACCGCGGTCCCGCCCCAGCCGTGGCACCTCACCTCCTACATGGCCCAGGCCGGCGAACCGGGCGAGCCGCCGAACACCCTGATCGACCTCGAGCTGTTCGAGCCCGGCCGCTACCGCGACGATCCGGTGTGGGCGCAGCAGGTGGCCGGGGCGCCGACCCCGGGGGAAGCGGTGCCCGAGGGTCTCCTGTTCCTGCTCCCCGACGGGGCCGGCACCGTGCGCACCGCGGTGGTCGTCGCCGAGCACGGGATGGCGAAGATCCGGGTCGACGGGGATCCGGTGCCCGCCACCGATCGCCTGGCCGCCGCTGCCCGCCGGGTCGCGGCCGGGAGCCGCGGCTTCGACTCGGCGGGCTGACGAGCGGGCGGGTTGCCGCCCGCCCGTAGGCTGCCAGGGTGCCCGACCGGTTCTATGTGACGACCCCGATCTACTACGTGAACGACGCGCCCCACATCGGGCACGCCTACCCGACGGTGATCGCCGACGCCCTGGCCCGCTGGCACCGCCTGCTCGGCGACGACACCTTCTTCCTGACCGGCACCGACGAGCACGGCCTCAAGGTGGCCCAGTCGGCCGAGGCGGCCGGCCTCACCCCCCAGGCCCAGGCCGACCGCAACGCCGAGCGCTTCAAGGCCACCTGGGACAGCCTCGACATCTCCTACGACGACTTCATCCGCACCACCGAGCCCCGCCACTACACCGCGGTCCAGCAGTTCCTCCAACGGGTGCACGACAACGGCGACATCTACCTGGGCACGTACGAGGGCCTCTACTGCGTGTCGTGCGAGGCGTACTACAACGAAGACGACCTGGTCGACGGCAACTGCCCCATCCACAAGCGCCCGGTCGACTTCTTGTCCGAGGAGAACTACTTCTTCCGCCTCTCCAAGTACCAGCAGCCGCTGCTCGACTGGTACGAGGCCAACCCGTCGGCCGTGATCCCCGAGGCCAAGCGCAACGAGGCGGTCGGGCTCATCAAGCAGGGGCTCCAGGACATCTCGATCTCGCGCACGTCCATCTCGTGGGGCGTGCCCGTGCCGTGGGACGAAAAGCACGTCTTCTACGTCTGGTACGACGCCCTCATCAACTACGCCACCGCGGTGGGCTACGGCGACGACCGGGAGCGGTTCGAGGCCTGGTGGCCCAGCGTGCACCACGTCATCGGCAAGGACATCCTCCGCTTCCACTGCGTGTACTGGCCCGCCATGCTGCTGGCCGCGGGCGAGGCCCCGCCCAAGCGCATCGCCGTGCACGGCTTCTTGTTGGCAGGCGGCGAGAAGATCTCCAAGTCGGGGCTCAACGCCACCCAGATCACGCCCCAGTCGCTGGTCGACGAGATCGGGGTCGACGCCGTGCGCTACCACCTCCTGCGCAACAACCCGTTCGGCCCCGACGGCGAGTTCAGCTTCGAGGGCCTCATCGCCCGCTACAACGCGGACCTGGCCAACAACTTCGGCAACCTGGCCTCGCGCGTGGCCACCGTGGTGGACAAGAAGTGCGGCGGCGTCGGCCCCGCGCCGCGCCCGGACAGCCCGCTTTCCCTTGTGGCACAAGGGGTTCTGGCTGACGCGTCTGCGGCGTGGGACGACGTCCAGCCCTCGGCTGCCCTCGATGCCACGTGGCGCCTCATCCGCGAGACCAACGCGTATCTGGAGGCCAACGAGCCCTGGAAGGCCGAGCCCGGGCCCGAGGTCGACGCGGTGATGGGCGACGCGCTGGAGGCGTTGCGGATCGTGTGCGTGCTGGCCTCGCCCGCCCTGCCCACGGCCACGGCCGAGGTGTGGCGGCGCATCGGCCTGTCCGGCCTGCCCTCGGAGTCGGCGCTGCCGGACGGGGCGGCGTGGGGCGGCTACCCGGGCGGGCTGCCGGTGGAGAAGGGCACGCCCTTGGTCCCCCGCAAGTAGCGCGCACGGTGGCCTGGCTCGACAGCCACTGCCACGTCCCGTACGAGGGCGTGGACGAGTCGGTCATCGCCGACGCGGCCGCCGCGGGCGTGACCCGGCTGGTCACCGTGGGGACCGACGCCGAGCAGTCGGCCGCGGCCATCGCGGTGGCCGACCGCCACGACGGGGTGTGGGCCACGGTCGGCCTGCACCCCCACGACGCCACGCACGGGGTGGACACGATCGTGCCGCTGCTCGGCTCGTCGCCCAAGGTGGTGGCGGTGGGCGAGTGCGGCCTGGACTACCACTACGACCACTCGCCCCGGGCGCAGCAGCGCCTGGCGTTCGCGGCCCAAGTGGCGCTGGCCCATGCGCACGGCCTGGCCCTGGTGATCCACACCCGCGAGGCCTGGGACGACACGTTCGCCATCCTGGCCTCCGAGGGCGTGCCCGAGCGCACGGTGTTCCACTGCTTCACCGGGGGGGCGGCCGAGGCCCGGCGGGCGCTCGACGTCGGCGCGTCGCTCAGCTTCAGCGGCATCGTCACGTTCAAGGCCGCGGCCGACGTGCGCGACGCGGCCGCGCTGTGCCCCCTGGACCGGCTGCTGGTGGAGACCGACTCGCCCTACCTCACGCCCACGCCGCACCGGGGCCAGCCCAACCGCCCTGCCTATGTGCCCCTCGTGGGGGCGGGGGTGGCGGCGGCCAAGGGCGTACCCGTCGAGGATGTAGAGCGGGCCTCGTGGGAGGCCGGAAGCCGCCTCTTCGATTTGCCGTCTTTGTAATTCGCCCCCTAGGTTCTCCCGAGACCAGAAGCGTCCCGACAGAAAGGGTGGAGCCCTGCCGGGAACGAACGCACTGGGGAGACGGTGCGCGGTGCTGCTGATGTGCAGCGCCCTGCTGCTTGTGCCGCTCCTCGCCTCGCGGCCACATAAGGGAACGGCTACGGCTGTTCGAGCAGCTCGCCCCACGGCGGCCGATCTGGCCGACCGCATGGGCGTGGAGCGGGCCAGCCGCTCGGCTTTGCGGACCCCGGTCGAGGACATCGCCCTGGTGGTGCCCGAGGCCGAGACGACCACCACGACCGCCTCTACCGAGCCGCCGACCACAACCACGACCACGGTGCGGGCGACCGCCGCCACGGCCCGTCCCAAGGCCAAGACGACCACCACCACGGCCAAGCCGGCGCGCAAGGCCCCGGCCACGACCACGACCACCAAGCCCGCCCGCACCCAGTCGGGCAAGGCCTCCTGGTACGACGCCCCGGCGGGCACCTGCGCCCACCGCACCCTGCCCATGGGCACGATCATCACCGTCACCAACCTGGCCAACGGGCGCAAGGCGACCTGCCGGGTGGCCGACCGGGGGCCGCACGTGGCGGGCCGGGTCATCGACCTGGCCAAGACCAGCTTCGACGACCTCGCGCCCCCGTCGGCGGGCGTGATCGACGTCCGCATCGAGTGGTGA